>JAGLUC010000077.1 GCA_023134955.1 Methylococcales bacterium
GTCATTTCATGCTGAGTAGTTACAACTGATTTAACTATCGAGAAATAAAAAAATGTTGCTAATACCTGCAATTGATTTAAAACAAGGAAAATGTGTTCGTTTGCGTCAAGGACGCATGGAAGATAATACCGTGTTTTCAGACGACCCCGTTGCGGTTGCTGGAAAATGGGCGGCGCAAGGTGCGCGCCGTATTCATTTGGTCGATTTGGACGGCGCATTTGCAGGAAAACCTAAAAATGCAGGCATTATTAAAGCCATTGCAGAAGCATATCCTGATATACCTGTACAAATTGGTGGGGGTATTCGGAATGAAGAAACCATACAAGGCTATTTGGATGCGGGGGTGCAATATGTCATTATCGGCTCAAAAGCCGTCAGTGATCCTGACTTTGTGCGTGAAATGGCAAGTAAATTTACAAATCATGTGATTGTCGGCTTAGATGCCAAAGATGGCAAAGTAGCCGTTGATGGCTGGGCAACGGTCTCTGATAAAGATGCTACGGAATTAGCCAAAGAATTTGAAGCACATGGTGTTGTCTCTATCATTTATACCGATATTGCCCGTGATGGCATGATGCAAGGGGTCAATGTTGAAGCAACTGCACGCTTGGCACGTGCTATAAGCATTCCAGTGATTGCATCAGGTGGTATTACTAATATGGATGACATTCATGGCTTAGGTAAAGTCGCGGCTGATGGCATTATGGGGGCAATTACAGGGCGTGCAATTTACGAGGGTACGCTTGATTTTGCTGAAGCTGAAAAAATTGCACAAACATACCAATAAACTATGGGCTTAGCTAAGCGAATAATTCCCTGTCTGGATGTTGATAATGGCCGCGTGGTTAAAGGCGTGAAATTTGTTGATATCCGAGATGCTGGCGATCCAGTAGAAGTTGCCAGACGCTATGACCGAGAAGGTGCAGATGAAATAACTTTTCTGGATATTACAGCAACCAGTAATAACAGAGAGACTATGGTTCATGTAGTTGAACAGGTCGCCAGCGAGGTTTTTATTCCACTAACGGTAGGCGGTGGCATTAGAGAATTAGCGGATATTCGTCGAATGCTTAATGCGGGGGCTGATAAAGTTGGTATTAACAGTGCAGCCGTTTTTAGACCTGAATTTGTACGAGAAGCCGCAGAAAAATTTGGTTCACAGTGTATCGTTGTCGCTATTGATGCAAAAAAAGTAAGCGCAGAAAATGAGCCTGATCGCTGGGAGATTTTTACCCACGGCGGTCGCAAAGGCACTGGAATTGATGCGGTTGAATGGGCAGTAAAGATGGTTGATTATGGTGCCGGGGAAATTTTATTAACCAGCATGGACAGAGATGGTACTCGTGAAGGCTTTGATTTAGCATTGACTAAAGCTATCAGTGATGCTGTATCAGTGCCCGTTATTGCTTCGGGTGGTGTCGGTAATTTAGATCATTTAGCCGATGGTGTGATTGAGGGCAAAGCTGATGCGGTATTAGCAGCAAGTATCTTTCATTTTGCTGAATACACGATTGAAGAGGCCAAACAAAAAATGCAATCGCGTGGAATTGAGGTACGTTTGTAATGGCTGAATCCTGGCTGGATGAAGTCCGTTGGACAGATGATGGCTTAGTCCCTGTTATTGCGCAACAGGCTGACACAGGACGAGTAGTGATGTTTGCCTGGATGAACCGAGAATCTTTAGCCTTAACGGTTGAAAATGGCTATGCAGTTTATTGGTCACGATCAAGACAACGCTTATGGCGAAAAGGTGAAGAATCTGGACATCAACAAAAAGTCATAGATATTCAATTAGACTGCGATGAAGATGTGATTTTACTTAAAATCGAACAACAGGGTGGCATTGCTTGCCACACAGGCAGAGAGAGTTGTTTTTACAGAAGCTTAATAGATGGGCAATGGCAAGCAAAAGAGCCAGTATTAAAAGACCCTAGAACAATCTATACCCCATAAACCAGACAATGCCATCCCATATACCTTTTAATCCCATTCAAATATTTTCCATTGATTAACCTTTGTTCCTTTATCCAGGTCACTTCCTCTTACATCCATGTTGCCATCGCCATCAATATCAATTAAATAATAGGCAGGCCCAATATCTGGAATGATTTTTATCATATAGAGTTCACCATTCCTCCTGAACTCCTGAATGGTTTTTTTACCTTTACGAGTAATGGTAATATCAGGCTCTAATATTTCGCCACTTTTGACTGGCAAAGGCAATTCTGGTGGCTCTGGAACGGCTGACAATTCTTCAGTTTGATCAGCAATTGAAATATTTGAAATGAATATTAAGCTTAAAATTAAAAAATAGCGCATGATATTGTCCTTTATTTTCTCTATACATCTATCGCCCGCATCGATTTTTATGATCAAGTGATACGATTGTTATATTTCATTTTTGATATGTAACGTATTTCTACATTTAGGGAAATTAACACATCCCCAAAACTTGTTACCAATGTTTTTTCCTTTCTTAGTTATTCTTTGAGTCATTTTAACTCCGCAAGATGGACAAGAAGGTGTTGAATAATCTCCTTTTGTGATTTTTTTCAACAAAACTTGTTGTTGCTCTTCAGAAAGAGCGAGTATAAGCTTTAATAAGGTATCCCCAGAAATCAATTTTAAATGCTTTCCTTTACTGAATTCTTCCGCTTCTTTTGTATATGTACCTGATGTAATAAAAACACCTAGTGGAGCTTGCTCGGCAGACATAACACCATAAAGCTCACGAATTGGTTTAACACCGACCTTATAACAATTCCAAGCTTTACACTGAACTATACCAAAGGGTTTTGTTAAGGAGTAATTTTCTTTAAGAAGATGAATATCAATACCTCCATCAGCTCCTTGTCTAGTTACATTAGCTTTGTACCCTTTTTCATTAAAATATTCTGCACAAAGCTCTTCAAATCTCTTCCACTCCAGTGTATTAATTAGCTTTTTATTCCATTTTTCATGGGTATTTTGAATTAATTTTTCCTGTTGAAAACTTTCTTTGTCTTCTTTGTATGTGTTATAAAAATCTCTTTCAGCGGAACGAACTGTTTCATTAGCCCCCTCATTTACTTTTGGCTTGCGACTGACAAACTTCCGAGCTTTTAAGTATTCTTGTTTTCTTTTATTACGAGAAAAGAACCAGTAAATAATAAAACCAAATATACAAATAATAAAAAACTTAACTCCGACTTCAAATAATGAATTCAGAAAGCTATTTGCTTTACTTGGGTTTGTAAGAAATGGAAGTGTGATTAATACAGCTATTGCTGTATATAAGTTTCCATCTTTTTGTGTGCGTCTTCCCATTTCAACTGTTTTTATTTTATACAACTAATTTTAGAGCTTAACATTATAGACCTCAGAACAATACTAATCATGTCTGACACAGGGGGGGGGGCTTATCCATTATGGATGGAACTTTAAAAATAGACTTTAAAATGAGAGTGTAGCCTTGTTTTTAGTTAAAAGTATATTATTAAAAACCTTGGTACTCAGGTAAAATTAACAAATCATTGTAATCAATGCCCTAAATAATCAATAACAAAAAAAA
>JAGLUC010000078.1 GCA_023134955.1 Methylococcales bacterium
GGATGGTGATTTTGATCGCTGTTTTTTGTTTGATGAAAAGGGAGAATTTATTGAAGGTTATTATATTGTTGGTTTGTTGGCGGATGCATTTTTAAAAAAACAAGCAGGTGCCAAGATTATTTATGACCCACGACTAACCTGGAATACCCAAGAAATTGTGACTCAGGCAGGTGGCGAACCTATTATGTCAAAAACAGGCCATGCTTTTATTAAAGAACGAATGCGTAAAGAAGATGCGATTTATGGTGGTGAAATGAGTGCTCATCATTATTTTAAAGATTTTTTTTATTGTGACAGTGGCATGATTCCTTGGTTATTAGTGACAGAGCTACTTTGTGTTAGTGGTAAAAATCTATCATCTATGGTGGCTGAAAGAATTGCTAAATTCCCTTCATCAGGAGAAATTAACAGTAAATTAACAGACCCTAAAGCGGCAATTGAACGAGTTTTAGCGGCTTATAAAACCGATGCTATCAATATAGATATGACCGATGGAATAGGTGTTGAATTTAGTGATTGGCGTTTTAATTTGCGTACATCTAATACAGAACCTGTGGTGAGATTAAATGTAGAGTCGCGTGCAAATATCGCTTTAATGCAAAGTAAAACAGAAGAATTGTTGAAGTTGTTACGACAATAACAACAATAGCTAAAGTTAATGTAAAATGTATTCTTAAAAGCTCTCTCCTGCTGGAGAGGGTTGGGTGAGGAGATGCTAAATAATGCTTTTTCTCTTTAATTGAGTATCAATTTAAAAGAGAGCTGTTTTATTTCCTCCTCTCGGCAATTGCTCCTGCTTTGCTCTACCTCCTGCATCCATGCAGTCGACCCAACCCCCCCCAGCAAGGGAGGGCTTTTATCAAGATTATTTTAAAAGGTAAATAAGGTAAACAATGAAGAATTATAAAATCGCAGTGTTAGCAGGCGACGGTATTGGTCCAGAAATTACAAATGAAGCAGTTAAAATTTTAAAGCTGATTGAACAGCGTAATGATGTAACATTTGAATTGTTACCTGCGTTATTTGGCGCGTGTGCGTATTTTGAAACAGGTGATGCATTTCCTCAGGCAACTAAAGATATTTGTGATAATGCAGATGCGATTTTAAAAGGGCCTATTGGTTTGAGTCATGAAGAATCAAAAAACATCCCTATTGATAAACAACCAGAGCGTGGCGCATTATTGCCTATGCGTCGTCGTTACAATACTTATGCTAACTTCCGTCCGGTGTCATTACCAAAAGCATTAGCTCATTTCTCACCGTTAAAACCTGAAATTATTGGCGAAGGGATTGATCTGGTAATTGTTCGTGAATTAGTGGGTGGACTTTATTTTGGCGAAAAAGAAACGGGAGTTAATGACAAAGGTCTGCGTTATGTTAAAGAAACCTTAGAATATGATGAAGCTCAAATTCGTCAGATTTTAATTCAAGCCTTTAAATTAGCCAGTCATAGAAAAAAAGTGCTACATAATATTCATAAAAGCAATGTTTTAAAATCCAGTGTTTTATGGAATGAAATTGTAGAAGAAGTGGCTAAAGATTATCCAGAAGTTGAAGTAATTAATATTTTGGTTGATGCAGCAGCTACTTTATTATGCCTAAAACCCACACAATTTGATGTGATGGTGATGGAAAATATGTTTGGTGATATTTTAAGTGACCAAGGTGGTGGTATATTAGGTTCATTAGGCTTAATGCCTTCAGCTTGTATTGGTGATGAAAAAGCTTATTACGAGCCTTCTCATGGTTCTGCGCCTGATATTGCCGGTAAAAATATCGCAAACCCATATTCTATGATTGGCTCAGTCGCTATGATGCTGGAAAATAGCTTTGATATGGCGGATGAAGCGAAAAATGTATGGGCAGCCATGCAAGGCGTTTTTGCTGACGGCTTCTCAACAGCAGATTTATCTAAACCAGGGTCAGGCGTTAATATGATTAGCACTGATGAATTTGGTGATAAGGTGGTTGAAAAGTTAACAGCAATGCCAAAGGTTTAATTGTTTCTGCAGGCTGGTGAATAGCTGAAAAATTGAAAAAGGGGTTATGAGTCTCAAAAGCCTTGCCCTTTTTTGTATCACAGAGAAGTACATATTATGATTAGATCAAAAGCTAAATCCATTAAAGCAATT
Organism: Methylococcales bacterium; assembly: GCA_023134955.1. GTDB lineage: Bacteria > Pseudomonadota > Gammaproteobacteria > Methylococcales > Methylomonadaceae > QPIN01. The sequence continues at coordinate 2,133 of JAGLUC010000078.1, forward strand.
GCTGCCAATGCCTTGGTAGAAGAGTTGCAGCAATATTTTGTTGACCAATTAGATACGCTGGTGTGTACGCAACAAACTGAATCATCATTTGAAGCAGTTGAGTGGCTACGAGACCAGGGG
>JAGLUC010000079.1 GCA_023134955.1 Methylococcales bacterium
TTGAATTTACATAACCGCATTAGCCCCCTTGTCTATAGGTGGAGCTTGTAACCATTGCAGTGACTCAATGACAGGTATTCGCCTGCGACCGACAATCATAATCGCTCCACAGCATTTGCATTTTAATTGAGGGCGAGCCCTGATCTTTGACAGCCACTGATTAGGATTTAATTTAAACACTAACTGCAAAACTTTAATCAGCTGCTTGCTATTGGGATGTAAAAAACCAAAGTTTCTTGCTCGGCGAAAGCCCTTAGGAAGAACATGTTGCAGTACCAACCATAAAAATTGTGCCCCTGAAACTGTTTTTCTTTCCCATTGTTTGGTTTTACTGTTTTGATACTGGTAAGTGACTTTGCCCTCTTTGCAGGACAGGATGTCCTTTTCTCGAATCACACCCCGATAAAGATAGCGGCCTAGATAAATCAGTGCTTTTTCACCAGAACCGACGTTTTGGCAATCCACCACCCATTTTTCAGGGGTAGAAGCAGGACATGAAAGATTCTCTTTTCTCAGATGTGACAGTATCTGACCCCCTACGTGTTTTTTAAGCTACATTATTCTACAGTGAGTGGAATTATTAAAAATCATAAATCAAAGACCTGACCCCCTACGTGTTTATGTCCGCTATAAAGATAATGTCACGTTTAATGCCACTTTGTGCAAAAAATATGTAGATTGTGTGGAAAGAGTTATTCATTTGGCACAATAGAGAAGTTTAAAGAAATTGTAAATTTCAATGAGTTGGTGGGGGAAATTGCGGAAACTGTGCCAAAGCGGACTATAGTTTAATTGAGTTGTTCAATATTATGGAACAGAGACTCAATGTTTTATTTAAATTGCGATGGCCAATAGGGTTTAGTTGTCTGGAGTGTGGGTGCCATCATCAAATGGGCAAAGCATCTTTTACACGCTGATAGCACGATCATTTCCACTGGATACCTCGCTTTCCTATGTTGTAGTAAGAACAGCAGCTATGCTGAGTATAAGTAGATGTTTGTAACAAATAAGTGAAGGACTAAAGTACAATTACTGGTAGATTTTAGTTCATCATTGACACTATTCTTTAAGCATAGCGGACTAAAGTCCGCTTTACGTGTCTAGTTTATTCTTGTTCCAATCTTGCCACCTGCACTGGCTTTAACGGCGCAGAATTTAAATTCTGGAATCTTGGCCGATGGGTCTAGGGCTTCGTTGGTAATCAGGTTGGCACTGGCTTCGTTGTAGCAGAATGCCATAAACATTGAACCTTGCTGAATTCCAATATCTGTACGGGCATAAGCGGTTAGTTTTCCACGTCTCGATTCAATAGTAATTAAGCCACCTGCTTCAATGCTCAGGTTTTCCAAGTCATTAGGATGAAGCGTAACTACTGGGTCTGGCTCAATCGCATCTAAAGTGGGTGAGTGGCGTGTCATACTGCCTGTGTGCCAATGTTCTAATTGACGACCAGTAATAAAGATTAATGGATATTCATTATCTGGCATTTCGTCAGCATGAATGTATTCAGCTGGTACAAAGCGCCCCCTACCAGACTCAGTTGGGAAACCATTCGTAAAAATAATGGGTTGACCAGGATCCCCTACATTTTCAAGTGGGTAGGTGAGCGAATCTTCTTTTTCCAGTCTATCCCAAGTCATGCCTGCAATACTGCCCATTGCTTGGCGCATTTCATTAAACACATCTTCTGGGCCTTTATAATTCCAGTCACAGCCGAGTCGATTGGCTATTTCTTGCAGAATCCATAAATCTTGTTTGGCATCACCTGGAGGTGTGACTGCCTGGCGACCCATTTGTACACGTCTATCGGTATTAGAAAATGTACCATTTTTCTCATAGAATGAAGATGCAGGTAAAATAACATCAGCAAAGCCAGCCGTTTCGGTCAAGAATATATCTTGTACAACCAGATGCTCTAAAGCTACAAAGGCTTGACGGGCATGGTTTTGATTGGGGTCAGACATGGCGGGGTTTTCCCCTTGTACAAACATGCCAAAGACCCGTTTATCTAAAATCGCATGAATCATTTCTACGGTAGTTAACCCTTGTTTAGGATCAAGTTTTACACCCCATAGTTTTTCAAATTTAGCTTGATTAACAGGGTCTTCAACAGGTTGGTAATCAGGGTAAACCATCGGGATTAAACCGACATCAGATGCCCCTTGTACATTGTTTTGACCACGTAATGGGTGTAAACCTGAACCCGGTTTGCCAATTTGTCCTGTCATTAATGCTAAGGCAATTAAACAGCGAGCATTGTCAGTGCCATGAATATGTTGAGAAATACCCATGCCCCATAAAATCATAGAGGCTTTAGATGTCGCATAAAGCCTTGCAACTTCACGCAGTGTTTGAGGATCAATACCACAAATCGGCGCGACTTTTTCTGGGCTGTAATTTTTTAAATGCGCGCGCATATGTTCAAAGTCTTCGGTATTATTTTTTATGTAATTATCATCTTGTAAACCCTCGTCAAGAATGACATGCATGATACCGTTGAGCATTGCGACATCAGTATCTGGACGGAATTGAAGCACATGTGATGCATATTTTGCAATGGCAGTTACATTGGGATCCATTAAAATAATTTTAGTGCCATTTTTGGTGGCATTCTTCATGAATGTAGCACCCACTGGATGATTAACAGTGGGGTTAGAGCCAATAATGACAATCACTTCTGCTTCGCTGACATCAGAAACTGGATTGGATACCGCACCTGAACCTAAGCATTCAAGCAGGGCAACTACTGAAGATGCATGACATAAGCGGGTGCAGTGATCGACGTTATTTGAGCCAAAACCTGTACGAATCAATTTCTGGAATAAATAGGCTTCTTCATTGCTGCCTTTTGCAGAACCTAAACCAGCCAGAGCGGTTTTACCTTTACCATCACGAATTTTTTTCAGCCCGTTAGCGGCATAGTCTAAAGCTTCTTCCCAGCTAGCTTCACGGAAAACACTATTCAGATCATTAGGGTCTAATAATGCAGTGGTTTTAGCCACACCTTCGCGTCTGATTAGTGGTTTAGTCAGGCGTAAAGGGTTGTGGATGTAGTTAAAGCCGTAGCGACCTTTAACACATAGACGATAGTGATTGGTGTATCCATCTCGACCTTCGGTATAAAGGATTTTATCATCTTTAATATGATATTTAATTAAGCAACCGACACCACAATAAGGGCAGGTTGAGTTGACTGTTTTATCTGCAATTTCTAAACCGACACCACCTGCTGGCATTAATGCGCCAGTTGGACAGGCCTGCACACACTCTCCACAGGCAACACAGCTACTGGCTGCCATTGGGTCGGCAATATCAAACACAATTTCTGCATGGGCACCACGGTTGGCAAAGCCAATCACATCATTCATTTGTTCTTCACGACAGGCACGTAAACAACGGGTGCATTGAATACAGGCATCCATATTAACGGAAATAGCAGGATGAGAGTTGTCAGCTTCTGGCTGAGTGCGAGACTCAAAACGAGGCTCACCGACATTAAGTTTTTTAACCCAATGGTCTAATTCAGAATTAAGTGTATAAGGCGATTCGGCTTGTTCTGGCATATCGGATTTTAATAATTCCAATACCATTTTTTGAGATTTAAGCGCACGTTCACTGGCAGTTTGTACTTTCATGCCATCCGTTGCTGCCCGGCAACACGAAGGAGCGAGGGTTCTTTCGCCTTCAATTTCGACTACACAGGCACGGCAGTTACCATCTGCACGTAAACCTTCTTTATAACAAAGGTGAGGAATTTCTTTGCCTAAACGCTTGGCTGTTTGAATAAGTGTTTCACCTTCCATTGCAGAGACTTGTTCACCATCCAGTGTGAAGTTGATTGATTGGTTATTCATTTTTTCTGAACATACAGACATTTTAAATCTCCTTATTTCAATTCATCTGGAAAGTATTTGACCACACAACGCATCGGATTTGGAGCAGCTTGCCCCAGACCACAAATAGATGCGTCAACCATTACTGATGCAAGTTCTTCTAACAACTCAGTATTCCAGTGCTGTTTTTCCATTAATGTAGCCGCTTTTGCTGTACCAACACGGCAAGGAGTACATTGTCCGCATGATTCTTCTTCAAAGAACTTCATGGCATTAAGGGCTAATTTTTTTGCGCTGTCCTGGTTTGAAAAAACAATAACAGCAGCAGAACCAATAAAACAACCGTATTGATTAAGGGTATCAAAATCCATCGGTATATCCGCCATAGACTCTGGCAACATACCGCCAGAAGCTCCGCCAGGAAAGTAACCATAGAACTCATGATCCTCCTGCATACCCTCGCAATACTCTTCGATTAATTCGCGCATGGTAATACCAGCGGGTGCTAAATGAACCCCCGGTTTGTTGACGCGACCTGAAATAGAGAAAGAGCGTAAACCTTTGCGCTCATGACGACCATGTGAACTGAACCAGTCTGGTCCTTTTTCGATAATATCCCTAACCCAGTAAACAGACTCCATATTATGTTCCAAAGTCGGTCTACCAAATAAACCCACTTCTGCTAAAAATGGCGGTCTTAAACGTGGCATTCCACGTTTTCCTTCAATAGATTCCACCATGGCAGATTCTTCGCCACAAATATAAGCTCCAGCACCACGGCGTAGATAAATTGGTGGCATTTTGTAAACAGAGGAGGGTGGATTATTTTGCAGATTAGCAATTTCTTTTGTTAATATTTCTCTACAACCAGCGTATTCATCACGTAAATAAATATAAATAGCTTCACAGCCAACTGTGAGCGCAGCAATCATCATACCTTCAAGAAAACGATGAGGGTCTTGTTCTAAATAATGTCTGTCTTTAAAGGTACCTGGCTCACCTTCATCAATATTAACTGCCATCAATCTAGGTGCTTCAAAGCCATTAACAATACGCCATTTTCTACCTGCCGGGAAGCCTGCGCCACCTAAACCACGTAAGCCTGAATCTTCCATTTTTTTCATAATGGATTCAGTGCTCATCGTACCCTCAAGGACTTGTTTCAGGGTTTGATAACCACCATCAGCTTTATAACTTTCCAGGCTTATATAATCAGTTATGGAATCTTTAATTTCTTTATTCTTAACAGCCGAGGAGACGGTTTCAATAGTTGCCTGATGAATAGGGTTTTGACCAACAACAGCAACAGGTGCATGTTGACAGCGTCCTACACAAGGGACTTTTTGTATTCTGACTTGATCATTTAGAGCATTTCCCAAGGCATCAATTAAATCATTAGCCCCAGCCATTTCACAGGAAACAGATTCACAAATACGGACAGTTAATGCAGGTGGGGGTGTTTGACCTTCTTTAACCACATCAAAATGATGATAGAAAGAGGCAACTTCATAAACCTCAGCAGGTGACAGCTTCATTTCATGGGCTAAAGCAACTAAATGTTTAGAAGAAATGTGTTGATATTGATCTTGAATTTTATGTAAATGTTCAATCAATAAATCATGTTGTCGTGACTCGTCAGCCAGCAAAGATTGAATTTCATTTAAAGCAGTAAGATCAACTGCATGACCTTTAGGACCTTTGCGTTTTTTTCTGGTGATCTGATCAGGCGAAATTTTTATTACTGCCACATGTATTTCCTCAAATTATTCAGCTTGAATAGGCTGTTTTTAATTAATTCCCTTAAGGTTTGTACCTGTATTAAGAAGGCATAGACCTATCACAAATTAAGCGAACTTTACCGTAGTTAGTAGTGTCTTATCAAGTCATCATTGAATGATTAGATTAATATCTAAAAAACGCTTAAAAAAAGCTGTAATCTATTCCCATTTATCGGGTGTTAATTAAGATAAAAGGATGTTATTTTACGCCTTGGTTTATTTTTTTGTTCAAAAGGTTTTATTTTGAAAATATTATTATTTTTTTTTAGCGTCATTATCGCTCAAGCTGTTAATGCAATGGCTGTCACTGAAGTGACATCGGGAATTTATGTGCATTTTGGCAAGCATGAATTACCCAACAAAATCAATCATGGAGCTATTGCCAATATTGGCTTTATTGTAGGTGATTCATGTGTTGCTGTGATTGATACCGGCGGTAATCCTGAACAAGGCTATGCTTTAAGAAAAGTTATTAAAAAAACCACTAAAGTGCCTGTTTGTTATGTGATTAATACACATGTTC
>JAGLUC010000008.1 GCA_023134955.1 Methylococcales bacterium
TCAACAGCAAAATAATATAAAAAACTCAAGGCGAAAGGAGCAAAGGGAAAAACATCCCTGCTCTTTTCACTCGCTATATTTAAGATATTTTTTTGTAACTACACAGCTTATTAGTCACCAACAGCTGTAGGTTATTGATTTATCAGAACACCTGAATACATCCAAGTAAGCTCGACTACAACATCCTTGTTGTAGATGCCTGCACCCCTGGGTGGCCTGAGTGTTACCTTTTTTATCTAAGAATCATCTGTCGATTTAGCTAATTCAAGCAAATTTCCAAGTGACTCCACATAGTCTTCCGCACTATCTGATCTGATTGTTGCATGAGCCACTTTTCGCCCTTTTCTGGGTGATTTATCATACAGGTGATAATGTGCATTTTGTATGGCTAATACAGTTTCAGCTGCTGGCATTCCACCAATAAAATTAACCATACCTGTATGTCCACGCGCCTTAGTAGAACCTAAAGGCAAATCAGCAATTGCACGCAGATGATTTTCAAATTGACTGGTTTCCGCGCCTTCTATAGTCCAGTGCCCAGAATTATGTACTCTGGGGGCAAATTCATTAACTAATAACTCACCGTCAACATCAAACAGTTCCAGCGCAACCACGCCCACATAATCCAATTCATCTAGCAACTTGACCAGGTAATCTTCTGCTTGTTGTTGAGCTGGATCATTCGTTCTGCATTCTGACACACGCAAAATACCTTTTTCATGAACATTTTCAGACAAAGGATAAAAAGCCACTTCGCCATTAACTCTTCTTGCTGCAATTATTGACACCTCACGCTGAAAAGGAACAAAACCCTCAACAATAGATGCAGCGTCCTGCATTGATTCCCAGGCAGCAGCTAATTGCTCAACTGCTTTTATAACAACCTGACCTTTACCGTCATAACCCATTCGACGACTTTTTAAAATAGCTGGATAGCCAATGCTATCCATCGCTTTTTGCAAATCATCTAAATTATCAATGGGAGCGTATTTTGCGGTAGGAATTCCTAAATTTTGAAAAAAATTCTTCTCATCTAATCGGTCCTGAGCCACCGCTAAAGCATTAGGTGCAGGATAAACACGGGTATGATCAGCTAAGAACTTGGCAACATCTGCGGGTACATTTTCAAATTCATAGGTTACCACATCAGCCTTTTCAGCAAGTTCAGCTAATAATTCTGGATCATCATATTGACCATGCAAATGCTCACCTAGCCCAGTCGCTCCAGCATCAGCACTTGGATCTAAGATAATAAATTCCAGATTCAATGGATAACCTGCCAAGGCAATCATACGCGCTAATTGTCCACCACCCAGGATTCCAACTTTCATTTATTTACCTCACGCGGGTCTGAATTAGCGATCACAGTATCCGTTTGCTTTTGTCTAAACTCATTTAAAGTATCTCTATATTCAGGATGTTTATTACTGACAATGGCAGCAGCTAATAAAGCGGCGTTAATCGCACCTGCACGACCAATCGCCAAGGTGCCGACAGGAATGCCCGCAGGCATTTGTACAATTGATAGCAATGAATCCATGCCATTTAATGCTTTTGACTGAACCGGAACGCCCAACACAGGGATAGGCGTTTTTGCTGCCGTCATACCTGGCAAATGAGCGGCACCACCTGCACCAGCGATAATCACTTCAAGCCCTTTTGACTCAGCAGTTTCTGCATATTGAAATAATTTATCAGGCGTTCTATGAGCAGAAACCACTTCTACTTCATGAGCAATATTGAGTTTCTCTAATGTTTCAGCCGCATGAACCATGGTGCCCCAATCTGAAGTAGACCCCATGATAATACCAATTAATGCCGTCATGCATAATCTCCTGTTATCAATAAAACCCTTTTAATTAACTGATTTTATGATGCTGTTTAATTTTAAACAGGGGATTATCTCATAAATAAAGTACTTTATAGACAGCAAAAACCTAATTTTAAGGCTACTTCAAACTAATCCCAGCTATATACTCATTATGTTTAAAAATATAAATAACTTTTTTTTGTCCTATTATTAATCGTCCCAAAAGTTCTGGCAGGGTATTTTGATACTCTTTTATTAACACATATTGTAGCCCGTATGAAACGAAGTGTAACAGTGTGCCTAGCATGGACTAAAACTAATTACCTGAAAGGAGGTAATCGGAAAGAGTAACGATAAC
>JAGLUC010000080.1 GCA_023134955.1 Methylococcales bacterium
TTAATAAAACAGTGTAAAAATACCCGGCCAGAACTTTTGGGACGATTAATACCTTTGTACCAAAATAGTTTTTTCTTCCGAGCAAGAAAAATATAAATCGTACAAAAATATCTACTTAAGTTAAAACACTTAGCCCACTTTATTACCTCTAACAAGGAAAAACAATGAAAAAACAAAATCTAGCTATCGCTGTAGGCACAACACTTGTATCAAGTCTTGCATCTACTTCAATACAAGCAGAGACTATATCTGACCTTAATAGCGACCCTTTTGCAGTGACTGAGCTGCCTACTGGTTATATGCAAACAGCAAAAGCTAATTCAGAAAAAAACAACTCAATGAAAATGAAAGATGGTGCTTGCGGAGAAGGACAATGTGGCTCTTCTATGCAAAAAGGTAATGAAGAAAAAACAACGGAAGGAAAATGTGCCGGAAATAAGCCTATGCCAAAACCTGCAATGAAAAAGACAGATAAAAATATGGAAGGAAAATGTGGTGAAGGGAAGTGTGGTTCCGCAATGTGAAAAATATACTCTACAGAATCATAGCATTAGGGCGGTTTAAAGTCCGCCCTAATACTGATACTTTTTGTAGTCTTGAGTAATGATTACAACCTACATCATAATTCAAATGACACTTTCACATCCCTGTGCTTCGAAGTGAAATCAAGGGCATTATTCCTTGATTCCGCGTTGCTGCATCAAGGCTACATTTTATTTATTTAAAACCAGCTCTTGGTTTTCTTACAAAATCCTACCAAACCTAGCATTAAAGGCACTTCAATCAAAACGCCTACTACAGTTGCTAGAGCCGCGCCTGATGACAAACCAAATAACATGACTGCTGTAGCAATGGCTACCTCAAAATGATTTGACGCGCCAATTAACGCAGTTGGTGCCGCATCTTCATAAGACAAACCTATTTTCTTGGCTAACAAATAAGTCACTACAAAAATAAACACTGTTTGAATGAATAAGGGAATGGCTATCCATAAAATAGTCAGTGGATTATTTAAAACCACCTCACCTTTAAATGAGAATAATAAAACCAATGTCAGCAATAATGAAAAAATAGTGACAGGGGTTAAAAATCCAACAAATATTTGCTCAAACCATGCAATACCTTTCCATTTAATAATTAACTTTCTGGAAAAAAAACCTGCAAACAAAGGCAAAGCCACATAAACTGAGATTGAAAGCAATAATGCCTGCCAAGGGACTGGCAATTGCCCTACTCCTAATAAATAACCAGCAATTAAGCCAAATAATACCAGCATAACTAATGAATTAATCGCTACCATCACCAAAGTATGCCCTGCATTGCCTTTGGCTAAATACCCCCAAACTAAAACCATTGCCGTACATGGTGCTACGCCTAATAAGATACAACCTGCCAAATAACTGCGCCATAATGGGATTGCCAGCATTTTTATACCATCATTAATCACTACGATGCCTGATCCATAGTGTTCACCAACAGCCAAATCTAAGCCAAAAGGAATTTTCACCCAATCCAGTGCATCAATCCCAATAAATTCACGTAACCAAATACCTAAAAACACATAGGCAATCGCATACATAGTAAACGGCTTAATCGCCCAGTTAATAAATAAAGTTAAGCTAACTGGTTTAATACTCTTACCCGCTTTAACTACTTCACTAAAGTCTATTTTAACCATGATGGGATACATCATAAAAAACAGACAAATAGCAATGGGAATAGAGACCACAGGTGCGCCGTTAATATCTAAACTCATACCATCTAAGGTTTTAGCAAATTCAGGTACAACCACACCCAGTGTAATACCCGTCACAATACATAAACCAACCCAAACGCTTAAATAACGTTCAAAAAAGCCGATGTCATTAGTTTGCTCAGTCATCTATTTTTCCAATTTCATTTAATGCCATTGTTAATGCTGGTGCATCCATGGTCTCAAAGGGTAATTCCAGCATTTTTGTAACACGTCTTCTCACAGCATCATATGTGACTTCAAAGGCTGCACTAATTTCCTCATCTGTACCTTTTAAATGCGCAGGATCACTTAATCCCCAATGCGCTCTTACCACTGAGTTTAAATACACAGGACATTCTTCATTATTAGCGTTATCGCAAACTGTAATGGCTATATCAATCTTTTGATCTTCAAATTCGCTCCATGACTGGCTAGTAAAACCTTCTGTATCAATACCATACTCTTGCAGTTTTTTAACCGCATTAACATTAATTCGACCGATTGGCTTACTACCTGCTGAATATGCCTTTACTCGCCTAGCCCCTAATTTATTGAACAAGGCTTCACCTAAAACACTACGACAGGAATTACCTGTACATAACACTAAAATATTAACCATTTTCTTACCTTATATTGATTTAATAACATTTGTAGAAAAATATTTATCTTTTTTACTTAAATTTTATTTATTTACAACAACTCAGTTCTTCTGGTCTATCTATCATATTTTGTAAGCGCTCAACATCTTGCATATAAAGCGTATTTCCTTTAACAACATTAGTTGTTTCAGATAAAACCAGTCTTGCCCATTCTGGTAATGTAGAACTAATTTGATAATAAACCCATAAGCCCTTTTTCCGATCACTCAATAACCCACACTTTCTCAACTGCGCTAAATGTCGTGATACTTTTGGTTGGGACAAAGCCAGTGCATGAGTTAATTCACAGACACAAAGTTCACCTTCTTTATCTAATAGCAACATACAGCGCAGTCGGGTTTCATCAGAGAAGCATTTAAACAATCGAATAGGATCAAGCATTAAAATATTATATATGGCTTTCCATATATATAAAATAAATTTCTAGCTTTTAATGGAATATTAGTGTTTAATTATTAACCACTTTATCCTCTATCAAAGCAGCGTTATGATTTTTAGACAACTTTTTGAACCAGATACTTGTACCTACACTTATTTACTAGGTTGTGAATTCAGCCAAAAAGCAATTTTAATTGACAGCGTGGTTACAGAAGTTGATCGTTATACCAAGTTATTAAATGAGTTGGACTTAAATCTCATTTACACTTTGGAGACTCACGTTCATGCCGACCATATAACGGCTGCCGGTCATTTAAGAGATGCTCTGGGCAGTAAAAGTATTGTCCATCGTGATGCTGGAGCCATGTGTGCCGACCTGCTTGTGACTGATGGGGTGGAATTACAGTTAGGTGAAATTGAAATTAAAGTTCTGCATACTCCTGGGCATACCAGTGGCTGCACCAGCTTTCTAATTGCTGACCGTTTGTTTACTGGGGATTCATTATTAATCAACGGTTGTGGGCGTACTGACTTTCAACAAGGTGACTCGGCAACGCTTTACCAAACCATCACCGAAAAACTTTTCACCCTCCCCCCTGATACTTTGGTTTATCCCGGACATGATTACAATGGCATCACTGTTTCTACTATTGCCCAAGAAAAAGCCTTGAATGCTCGCTTAAGCAGCAATAAAACTCAAGCTGAATTTATAAGCATTATGGATAAGCTAGACCTTGTCTATCCAAAGTATATTGATAAAGCATTGCCTGCCAATCAAGCATGTGGGCAACCTGAACAACCAATAACAGCCGTTAGACAAGGATAAAAAGCATGGCAATACTCATTGCTCTTGCAACAGTCATTGGCATTCTTCTTGGGCTACTCGGTGGCGGTGGATCAATTCTCACCGTTCCTGTTTTAGTTTATCTGACTGACTTATCCACCAAATCAGCCATTATTACTTCTTTAATTGTAGTTTGTTTGACTAGTAGCATTGCTGTCATTAACTACGCCAGAGCAAAAAAAGTGTGCTGGAAAACAGGCTCAACATTTGGCGCAGCAGGCATGATAGGTGCTTTTATTGGGGGGCGTATTTCAGCATATGTACCTGATCCCATACTATTAGTTCTATTTGCCATGGTGATGGTAATTGCATCCATCGCCATGTTTAAAGATAAGAAAGCAGATAACGATGCGACACCATGCTTAGAACTAAATTTTTGCCCGATGAATTTACCTGTTTCTGCTATTTTATTTGATGGATTATTAGTGGGGTTAGTGACTGGTTTAGTGGGCGTAGGCGGAGGTTTTCTATTAGTCCCGGCTTTGACTCTTCTTGCTGGACTGCCTATTCAATCAGCTATTGGTACATCTCTGTTTATTATCGTGTTACAGTCAGCCGCCGCTTTAGCGGGACATGCTAATCACATGGCTATTGATATTGAACTAACCTCATTAGTAACAGGCTGCGCCATTGTCGGTAGCTTTATTGGCTCAAACCTTTCTGGAAAAATTAACGCTGTTTATTTAAAAAAAGGCTTTGGTGGGTTTGTCTTTTGCCTGGGCAGTTTTTTACTTTATCGAGAAATGACACCAGCATTAATCAGCCAAATAGAACAACTCATTATTGAACATCAAAATTTTCTTACTGGTGCTTTAACTATTGCCACTACTTTGATGTTATATCGATTATGGACATGGTTGCACTCATTGAGTCCAAAAACATAAGTTTTGTAGAGCGCGACTTCAGTCCGCTATAAGCAGAGCAATCAACCATTATTTTAAGTATTGCGAACTGAAGCACGTTCTACAACACTTATAGCAAATGCCCCCACAAATCATGCTCATCCGCTTCCTCTAACTCAACTTCTACAAAGTCACCGACTTTTAAGTGCGTCGCACCATCTATAAAAACTTGTCCATCAATTTCTGGTGCATCTGCTTTACTGCGTGCAACCGCACCTTCTGCAACCACTTCATCAATCAATACAGTTTCTATTTTACCAACTCTGTGCTGTAATCTTGCTGCACTAATACCGGCTTGATGTTGCATAAATCGTTGCAATCGATCTTGTTTCACTTGTTCAGGCACTGAATCGGGTAATACATTTGCCGCCGCACCTTTAACGGCTGAATAGGCAAAACAGCCAACTCTATCCATTTGCGCTTCAGTCAAAAACTGTAATAGCTCTTCAAACTCTTGCTCAGTTTCTCCTGGAAAACCTGTGATAAAGGTACTACGCAAGGTAATATCTGGACAAATTTCACGCCATGCTTGAATTCGCTGTAAATTATTTTCTGTCGCTGCGGGTCTTTTCATTAATTTAAGGATTCGACTATTGGCATGTTGAAAAGGAATATCCAGATAAGGCAAAATTTTACCTTCTGCCATTAGTGGAATTACATTGTCAACATGAGGATAAGGGTAAACATAATGCATTCTCACCCAGATACCTAAATCAGCTAATGCTTCTGCCAAATCATAAAATTGTGTTTTAACTTGTCTTCCTTTCCAGTCTCTAGTCTGATATTTTAAATCCAGTCCGTAAGCACTGGTATCTTGAGACACAACCAGTAATTCTTTTACGCCTGCATTTGCTAATCGTTCAGCTTCTAGCAAAACATCATCAACAGGACGACTCACTAAATCGCCACGCATAGAAGGAATAATACAAAAAGTACAACGATGATTACAGCCTTCTGATATTTTCAGATAAGCGTAATGATCAGGGGTTAATTTAATCCCTTGAGGGGGGACAAGATCAGTAAACGGGTTATGTGCTGCTGGTAAATGCTGATGAACCGCTTCCATTACCTCATCTGCCGCATGTGCGCCTGTAATACTTAATACTTGAGGATGACGTGACCTAATCTCATCTTCTCTTGCACCTAAACAACCGGTCACAATCACCTTGCCATTTTCAGCCAGGGCTTCGCCTATACTATCTAATGACTCTTCTACAGCCGCATCTATAAAGCCACAGGTATTAACAACCACAAGATCAGCATCTTGATAAGTAGGGGAAACCTCATAGCCCTCTCTACGCAATTTAGTAATAATCTGTTCACTATCAACTAATGCTTTTGGACAGCCCAGACTTATAAATCCAACACGGGGATTACTCATTACAATTTCTCAATTTTGTTTCATCATTACAAGATGAATGAAATGTATCTTTTTACGTAACTACTCACCCCGTTAAAAGGGAAGATACAGGTTGTTGATTTATC
>JAGLUC010000081.1 GCA_023134955.1 Methylococcales bacterium
TCTTAGCGCCGTATTTAGAACGACCTTGTTTACGATCTGCAACACCCTGAGTATCCAAGGCACCACGCACAGTATGATAACGCACACCTGGTAAATCTTTTACACGACCACCCCTAATCAAAACCACGGAATGCTCTTGCAGATTATGACCTTCACCACCGATATAGCAACTTACCTCAAACCCACTGGTAACCCTAACCCTCGCAACCTTACGCATCGCAGAATTTGGCTTTTTAGGTGTTGTTGTGTATACACGAGTACAAACACCGCGTCTTTGAGGGCAAGCCTTCAATGCCGGCACATTACTTTTATCTACTTTCTTAGCACGAGGCTTACGAACCAACTGGTTGATCGTTGCCATATCTTATTTACTCCGATATACAAAATTTTATTTGCCAGATAATAAATGAGCCGCAATACACTGGTAAAGCGACCCAATCTCTAGTTAATTTCCTGACCTGAGCTCTTAACTCATGTGAGCCGTGTATATTACACTTCACTATAACTATAGGTCAAGCTTTTTTACTCAGCTACTCAGTATTTAATGCTTGTTTTAATGCCTCTTCAACTTCCACAGCATCAACTACAGGGGCTTCAACATTTACCGCCAAATTCTTTTTATTTAGGCGCTTCTGCTTGCGTTGCTCATGATAGGCCAATCCGGTTCCTGCAGGAATAAGCCTTCCCACAATGACATTTTCTTTTAATCCATAAAGCCCATCATTAATCCCTCTAACAGCTGCATCTGTTAACACTCGTGTTGTCTCTTGAAATGATGCAGCAGAAATAAATGATTCAGTCGCCAGCGAAGCTTTTGTAATCCCCAATAAAATAGGCTCATAACTCGCAGGTATTTTTCCTTCTTTTTCCATCTGTGCATTCACTGCATTGACAAAACCACGCTCTACTTGCTCACCTTTAACAAACTCAGTTTCACCTGAAGCCGTAATATCAACTTTTCTTAGCATTTGCCTAATGATAGCCTCAATATGCTTATCATTAATCCCCACACCCTGTAAGCGATAGACATCTTGAATTTCTTTGACTAAATAATCAGCCAACTCTTCAACACCGCGTAATCTCAAAATATCATGTGGAGTTAACTCACCTTCAGCAATGGTTTCACCCTTTTCTACAAATTCACCTTCAAACACCGTGATATGACGCCATTTTGGTATTAAGGTTTCACGCTGCTCACCTTCTCCATCAGTAATAACAACACGTTGCTTACCTTTGGTTTCTTTACCAAATGAAATCATACCCGTTGCTTCAGCAAGAATTGCAGGGTCTTTAGTTTTGCGGGCTTCAAACAAATCAGCCACACGTGGCAAACCACCTGTAATATCTCTTGTTTTACTCGATTCCTGAGGAATTCTAGCCAACACATCACCGACAACCACTTCACCACCGTCTTTAACGCCAGCAATCGCCCCGGATGGTAAAAAGTACTGTGCGAGAATATCGGTGCCTGACAAATTAATTGCCTCACCTTGCTCATCAACCAACCTGACCATTGGTCTTAATTCTTTACCAGCCGCACTTCTTTGTTTAGGATCTATGACTACGCTTGATGTTAATCCCGTCACTTCATCAGATTGTTGTTGAACAGTAACACCATCAATAAAATCAATTAACTGCACAAATCCATTTACCTCAGTTACAACCGGATGAGTATGGGGATCCCAGTTAACAACAATATCGCCTGTTTCAATAATACCTCCTTCTTCTACTGTTAACACTGAGCCATATGGGATTTTATAGCGCTCGCGCTCTCTTCCATATGAATCCATCACACCCACCTCACCTGAACGTGAAACTGCAACAAGATGTCCTTCTTTATTTTTCACAGTCTTCAAGTTATTCAGCTTAACTGTTCCTGCTGATTTTACTTGTACATTACTGACTGCTACCGATCTTGATGCAGCTCCACCAATATGGAAGGTACGCATGGTTAACTGTGTTCCAGGCTCACCAATTGATTGCGCGGCGACAACACCTACTGCCTCGCCAATATTAATCAAATGACCACGACCCAGGTCACGCCCATAACATTTTGCACAAATGCCTTGACGTGTTTCACAGGTAATAACAGAACGCACCAATAATCGGTCAATACCATTGTCTTCAAGCAAAGAGACCATTGACTCATCAATCATTGTGCTAGCAGGAATAATGATATTTTCATCTTTTTGATCCATTACATCATTAACAACAACTCGCCCTAGCACACGCTCAGAAAGCGGCTCTACAACATCCCCACCCTCAATAACAGGTGTCATTGTCAAACCATTAGTAGTTCCACAATCTAAGGTAGAAACCACCAGGTCTTGAGCAACATCAACTAATCTACGAGTCAAATATCCTGAGTTCGCTGTTTTAAGTGCTGTATCGGCCAGACCTTTACGAGCTCCATGAGTTGAAATAAAGTACTGCAATACATCCAGTCCTTCACGGAAATTCGCTGTAATGGGTGTCTCAATAATAGAGCCATCAGGTTTTGCCATCAAACCACGCATACCAGCCAACTGACGAATCTGAGCAGCTGAACCACGCGCTCCAGATTCTGCCATCATAAATACTGAATTAAATGATTTTTGTTTTACCTTTTCACCTTTGGCATTAATGGTGTCTTCTTCACCTAAACCATCCATCATTGCATTGGCAACTTGTTCGCTTGCGTGAGACCAGATATCCACAACCTTGTTATATCTTTCGCCGTTTGTTACCAAACCAGAAGAGTATTGGCTTTGAATTTCACGCACTTCAGCTTCTGACGCTTCCAGAATATCAACTTTACTAGCTGGAATTCTCATATCTTCAATACCAAAAGACACACCAGAACGAGTTGCATATTTAAACCCTAGATACATTATTTTATCAGCCAATATAACTGTTGCTTTATTGCCTAAATAACGATAACTATAGTTAATCAATTTTGATATATTCTTTTTTGTCATATCAACATTAACTATATCGAAAGGCATTCCTTCAGGCACGATATCCCAAATTAATACACGACCAACTGTTGTATCGTAACGCTTAGTTGTACTGCCAACAACTTCTCCATCATCGTTTGTAATCTTTTCAGTGACACGAAACTGGATTTTTGTTTGTAGCTCAACAGATTTATTATCTAAAGCTTTATTAACCTCATCCAGGTCAACAAACACACTACCTTCACCTTTACCATTCACTTTTTCACGACTGATATAGTACAAACCTAACACCACATCTTGAGATGGATTGATGACAGGTTCGCCATTGGCTGGTGACAAGATATTATTAGTTGCCATCATCAATATTCTAGCTTCTAACTGGGCTTCAATTGACAAAGGAATATGCACCGCCATTTGGTCGCCATCAAAATCAGCATTAAATGCACTACATACTAATGGGTGCAGTTGAATAGCCTTACCTTCAATTAAGGTAGGCTCAAATGCTTGAATACCTAATCTATGTAATGTTGGTGCACGGTTAAGCATAATAGGATGTTCACGGATAACTTCTTCCAGAATATCCCAAACCTCAGAACCTTCACGCTCAACCATTTTCTTTGCTGCTTTAATCGTTGTTGCTAAGCCACGAAATTGTAATTTACTAAAAATGAATGGCTTAAATAATTCCAATGCCATTTTTTTAGGTAAGCCACATTGATGCAATTTAAGTGTTGGCCCAACAACGATAACCGAACGTCCAGAATAATCAACACGCTTACCTAGTAAGTTCTGTCTGAAACGACCTTGTTTACCCTTAATCATATCCGCCAATGATTTAAGCGGTCTTCTATTTGTCCCTGTGATTGCCCTGCCACGACGACCATTATCTAATAATGCATCAACAGACTCTTGCAACATCCGTTTTTCATTACGCACAATAATATCTGGCGCATTTAAGTCCAGCAAGCGACCTAAGCGGTTGTTTCTGTTAATAACCCGACGATATAAATCATTCAAATCGGAAGTCGCAAAACGTCCACCATCTAAGGGCACTAAAGGACGTAATTCTGGTGGCAATACAGGTAAAACTGTCATAATCATCCATTCTGGACGATTATTAGAGGCAACCAATGATTCTATAACTTTAAGGCGTTTAGAGAATTTTTTGATTTTTGTTTCAGAATTTGTGGCATTGATTTCTTCACGAAGAGTATTCACTTCTTCTTTTAAATCAATTGATTTCAACAAATCATAGACAGCCTCCGCTCCCATTTTTGCATCAAAATCATCACCATGCTCTTCAACTGCATCCAGGAATTCCTCATCAGTCAACAACTGCCCACGCTCCAATGGTGTCATACCTGGATCAAGAACTACAAAAGACTCAAAATACAAGACGCGCTCAATACCACGCAATGTCATATCTAACAACAACGCGATTCTTGATGGTAATGATTTTAAAAACCAGATATGCGCTACAGGGCTAGCTAAATCAATATGCCCCATTCTTTCGCGTCTAACTTTAGAAATTGTAACTTCAACGCCACATTTCTCACAGATTACACCGCGATGCTTTAATCTTTTATATTTACCGCACAAGCATTCATAATCACTGACTGGACCAAAAATCTTGGCACAAAACAAGCCGTCACGCTCAGGCTTAAAAGTACGGTAATTAATTGTTTCAGGCTTTTTTACTTCGCCATACGACCATGATCGAATCATAGCAGGTGAAGCCAATCCAATACGGATGGCATCAAAATCATCATTACGACCTTGACGTTTAAGGAAATTCATTAAATCTTTCAAGAGCTTGTCCTCTTCTATATTTATCTGGCTTAACTAAAAGGCTATTTAAATCAATAAGCTTTTAGAACTGTTTTCTGTATTACAGAGCTAAAATTACTCCTGCTCTAACTCAATATTTACAGCCAACGACCGTATTTCTTTAATCAATACATTGAATGACTCAGGCATTCCCGCATCCATTGTATGATTACCATCAACAATGTTTTTATACATTTTGGTTCGCCCACTTACATCATCAGACTTAACCGTCAACATTTCCTGTAATGTATAAGCAGCACCATAAGCTTCAAGTGCCCAGACTTCCATCTCTCCAAATCGCTGCCCACCAAACTGCGCTTTACCTCCCAGCGGTTGCTGGGTAACCAGACTATAGGGCCCTGTTGAACGCGCATGCATTTTGTCATCAACCAAATGGTTCAGTTTTAACATATACATATAACCAACCGTTACTTCACGTTCAAATGGCTCACCTGTTAATCCATCATATAGTGTAGTCTGACCATGCTCTGGCAAATCAGCAAGAGCCAACATGCTTCTAATTTCTTGCTCTGTTGCCCCGTCAAAAACTGGCGTTGCCATTGGCACACCACCGACCAGATTTGCTGCCATTTCCATAATTTCTTTATCAGAAAAAGAATCTAGGTCTTCTTTTTTACCGCTACTATTATAAATTTTATCCAGGAATTGTCGAATTTCTACGACTTTGGCCTGAGCCTCCATCATTTTACCGATCTTAATACCCAGACCTTTTGCAGCCCAACCCAGATGCGTCTCTAACACCTGCCCAACATTCATCCGCGAGGGTACACCTAGCGGATTTAGTAAAATGTCAACTGGATTTCCATCCGCGGTATAAGGCATATCTTCAACTGGCACAATTTGTGAAATTACACCCTTGTTTCCATGACGACCCGCCATTTTATCACCTGGTTGAATGCGTTTTTTAACCGCCAAATAAACTTTAACCATTTTCAAAACACCTGGAGCCAAGTCATCACCCATGGTAATTTTCTTACGCTTAGTATCAAACCTTTCTTCAAACTCTTTACGCTGAACTTCAATTTGAGTAACCACATTTTCTAGCTGGACATTAATATCTTCATCAGCTACTTTTAATTTTAACCAATCAGTTTTAGGCAAACTATCAAGCAATGTTTGAGTCATCTTTGTACCTTTCTTTATCTCACCCATTCCTATATCTGTTTTTTGACCGATTAGCATAATAGCAACTCGTTCATAAATATCAGCTTCAACAATTTTTAACTGATCATCAAAATCCTTTTTGTAACGCTTAATTTCATCTTCTTCAATCTCAATAGCTCGCTTATCCTTAGCAACACCATCCCGTATAAATACTTGTACATCAATAACAGTTGCACGAATACTACCTGGAACTCTCAAAGAAGTATCTTTTACATCGGCCGCTTTTTCACCAAAAATTGCACGTAGTAATTTTTCTTCTGGGGTTAATTGCGTTTCACCCTTAGGTGTCACTTTACC
>JAGLUC010000082.1 GCA_023134955.1 Methylococcales bacterium
GCGTGGAAACAGGCGCATAGCCAGCCACGTAGCTGTTGCTACAACGCAGAAAACGGACAAAAAGACAAGTCATTTGTTGAAGTTATTTTGTGTACGTTCCTTAACAGCGCCCTTGTTTTGCTAACCCTGGAGGACAATGACCTCTTGGTTTATAGTTATTATCATAAGAATCACGGTGATGGACACCTTCTAATTCAATGGAGGGTGGTCTGACTTTAACTGATGGCCCCCTTACAGCACACCCAGTAACAAAAATCATTAAACTAATGATTAAAAAAGTTCTTTTCATGGTTTTACCCTTAATGTTGTAAATACTTTATCCTTGATTAAGGATAGATTGTCTTATTGTTTTAGTAAAGGCTGGGAGGTTAAAGTTGTGAATATTAATCGTTCCAAAAGTATTCGCAGTAATAAAAAAGTAGCCTGTATGAAGTTTACCTAATATCGGGAACCGATAACTCGAATCCCCGTATTACACTTCGTTTCATAGGGGCTACAATATGTTTTAATAAAAGGGTCAAAATACCTGTCAGAACTTTTGGGACAGCCTCCTAGCTTCATTGATTGAATAACTCCCAAACAGGTTTAAGGTTGTCGGGTAAGGGAGCCAATCGTCCAAGTTCTACCCATTTATTATCAGGGGAATGAAAATCAGAGCCTACAGATGCAGCTAATTCATATTGATTGGCATAAAGCATGGCGCGTCTGATTTCGTCAGGATTGTTTCGCCCTGTGACAACTTCTATACCTTGCCCGCCAATTTCTTTAAAGTAACTTAAAAATCGGCGCATCCAGCTTGCCGTCATTTTGTATCGTAAAGGGTGGGCAACTACCGCTATACCACCTGACTGGGTAATCCAGTTTACAGCTTCATGTAAATCTGCCCAGATGGTCGATACAAAGGCTGATTTCCCTTTGCCTAGATAACGATCAAAGGCTTCTTGCTGAGTTGAGACATGATTTTTGGCAAGCAAAAAATTGGCAAAATGGGCGCGAGTGACCATTCCTCCATTTGCTGCTTGTATGACAGACTCATATGCATTGGGAATCTGCCTTTTTTCTAATTTTGAAGCAATTTTTTTGGCGCGTTCAGAACGCAGAATTTGGGTGTTTTTAATACCTGATTTTAAAGCAGGGTACTCAGGGTCAATATTTAACCCTACAATATGAAAACATTTATTTTCCCAGGTGGTCGAAATTTCAATACTAGGTATTAGTCTAATATCATTTTTTTGTGCAGCCAGGGTGGCTTCTGCAAGTCCGTTGGTGGTGTCGTGATCAGTTAATGCTAATGAGGTAACCCCCTTTTCATGGGCGCGTTGTATTAACTCGGTAGGCGATAATGTGCCATCAGACGCGGTTGAGTGACAATGTAAATCATATTTTTCTATACTGTTCACGCTTTAAGAATACCTGTTTTTAGGGAGTAGCTTATTGTGAAGAGCTTATACTCTTCACGCTCAAGAATACCTCATTTTAGCATGCACCTTATCGCGATGGGCGTTGTTGTAAAGTATTGAAATAGCTTGCTGTTCCTGCTACTTTACGCCTAGCCCATCACAATAATCTACATACTAAAATGAGGTATTCTCAAACGTGAAGAGTATATATGTAAAGAACATATCATTGGTATTCCCCATAAAGTTTGGCATACAGACCATTATTGTTAATTAAAGTTGCATGTTTGCCTTGCTCACAAATTCGCCCTTCTTCAAAAACATAAACATGGTCGGCTTGCTTTACTGCACTTAGACGATGGGCAATAATAATAGTTGTTCTGCCAGTTAAAAAATGGGTCAGAGCCTGGTGCAGTTTTTGTTCTGTTTCAGTATCCAGGGCAGAAGTGGCTTCATCTAAAATAACAACACTGGGGTTTGCTACAATCATTCTTGCAATGGCCAGTCGTTGGCGTTGCCCACCAGAAAGACGCATGCCTTGTTTGCCAACAATGGTATCTAGTCCATTATCAAGATTCGTAACGGTTTGTTTAAGTTGGGCAATATCTAAGGCATTCCATAAGGCTTGATCAGCAATATCACGACCTAAAGTTAAATTGGCTCGGATTGAATCATTAAATAAAGCAGGGTGTTGAAGCACGGTTGCGACATGCTCACGCACCACTTCCAGGCCAATTTCAGTTATTGGTATGTCATTAAAATAAACCATGCCTTGATCTGATGGATAAAGACCAATGATGGTTTGAGCTAATGTTGATTTTCCACCGCCACTCGCTCCTACCAAAGCGACTTTTTCACCTGATTTGATGGATAAATTAATACCATTTAAAACAGCATTATCTTTGTAGCTAAAATGAAGGTCTTTAATTTTCACTGAGACTGTTTTAGCTTGTTTAAATGGATTTTTAAGATGAGGGTAGCTTGGTTCTTGTTGTAAAGCACCGAGGGTATTAATTCTGTTTAAGGCGGCCTTTGCTGCAAAAAAAGCATGTTGAATATTGAGTACTTCTTGCACAGGTGCCATCATAAACCAGAGATAACCAAAGACAGCTAACATTTGTCCAATACTCAGGTCTGAATAGAAAACCATGAGCATAGCGGTTGCTCTAAATAAATCAAAACCAAATAGAAAAATTAAAAAACTAATTCGAGTGGCTGCATCACTTTTCCAAGAAAAAGCGGTAGAATGTGTTTTAACTAAATGTGCAGAATCTATTAATTGCTGACAATAATGTTTTTCTCTATTACTGGCGCGTATTTGGTGAATAGCTTCAAGTGTTTCGGTTAAAGATTGTTGAAATACACTGTAAGCAGAGTTTTCTTTTGCTTTAAGGTCTTTTATTCGTGAACCGATAGTCTTGGAAAAATAAATAACCAAAGGGTTCAATAATAAAATAAACAGACCTAACTGCCAGTGCATTAACAATAAAATTATAGCCGTTCCAAAAACGGTTAATACGGCAACAAGTAATTTACTGATGGTGGAGCCAATAAAATTATCTAAAGTATCTAAATCTGTCACCATGTGAGTAACAACAGCCCCCGTGCCAAGGCTTTCATATTCTGACATGGAAATTTTTTGTAACTGATTAATCAGGTTTTTTCTAATGCGAAAAATGACATCTTTAGAGATAAATGAAAATTGGCGGGATTGAATAATATTAAAAATATTAGCGATAATTCTGAGCAATAAGCTTAAAATTAGAATGGCAAAAATATAAGTTGCG
This sequence comes from Methylococcales bacterium, assembly GCA_023134955.1. Classification (GTDB taxonomy): domain Bacteria; phylum Pseudomonadota; class Gammaproteobacteria; order Methylococcales; family Methylomonadaceae; genus QPIN01. The sequence goes on from JAGLUC010000082.1 coordinate 3,185, forward strand.
GGTATTTGCCATTCACTCGGAATTAAATAATTAATGGTTTCAGTGATAACGCCTGGCTTATGTAATAATACTTCATCAACCAGCAAGGGCATGAATAGAGGGACTGGAACACTGGCTAAAGTTGCAAGAACAGCAATTAAATGTGCGGTAAAAAGCTCTTTTTTGTGCGTTAATGCAATTTTATAGATGTAATTCCAAGAGTAATTTGTTGGTTTTTTTTGTGGAAATAAAGAGTTATCGCTGGGCACTGTGTGGTATTTTTAACTGGAATTAATAGAATAATTATAACGGTCTATGGCGTAATAAGAAAATCAGATGTTTATTTATAGATTAATTAATAATGAGATTTAACATAGTTAGCGTATGTTTACTATTTTTTGTACTATCTACACAAACGGTAGTTGCAGCTAAGTATACATTAGAAAATCGACGGAATGAGTTATTTAGCATAATAGAGGTTGAAACTCCAGAACCCGTAACAGTTGAAGAAGTTAAGCCTGTCGAAGTTAAAACACAACAAGTAAAAAAAACCTTACCTCCTGTTTTAGAATATGTAGTTGAAGACCAAAGAAAGTTATTTTTTCTGGCTGAAAGATTAATCAGAAAAAAAAATCATGCTTTGTTTTTTAAGTTATCTGAGCGCTTGAAAGATTATCCGCTGCATCCCTATTTGCAGTATCAATGGTTAAAAGTCAATTTAAATCAAAACAAAAAAGTTAAAGCTTTCTTAACTAACTTTCCAAATACACGTTATGCAGGTTTGTTAAATTTTAAATGGCTAATGTATCTGGCTAAATATAAAAAATGGCCGATGTTCCTTAAGCAATATAGTTCCACCAGTAATATAAAACTGCAATGTTTTTATTACCAGGCCAAGTACAATACAGGAGCAAGAAATGAGGCGTTAGTGGGCGCAAAAAAACTATGGAAGACGGGTGAATCTTTGCCGAGTGAGTGCAATGCTATTTTTAAGGCGTTAACAAAATCACCACTATTTACACAAGATCTTTTGTGGCATAGATTAGGTGCAGCATTAAAGAATAAAAAAATACCATTAGCAAGGTATGTCAAACGGCTAATGAATAATAAAAATCAAGATATTGCAACATTTTGGTTGCAAACTCATTCAAATCCTTTATTGATTGAAAAGCAAACATTGTTAGATAAAACAAAGTCTCAAGCAGGTTCAATTTTTGCTCATGGTGTAGATCGCATGGCAAGCAAAAATCTCACTAAAGCGATTAGTCTTTGGGACGCTAGAAAAAATGATTTTGAAATAGATTCAAATAAGCTAGGTAGCATTGAGAAAAGGTTGGCGATGGCACTGGCTTTTCGTAGAAATGAAGGGGCATATAGCCGTTTAAGTCAGATTAAAAAACCTGATAAAACTATCCAGGAATGGCGTGTTCGTGCAGCCTTACGTATGCAAAACTGGGCTTATGTTGAACAAGCCATTTTAGATTTAACTGAAGATATTAAGAAAAAAGATAAATGGCAATATTGGTTGGCGAGGTCGCTGGAAAATACAAATAAACCCAAAATTGCTAACTTTATATTTAGTCATTTATCAAAAGATAGAAGTTTTTACGGGTATTTGTCAGCCGATAAGCTTAAAAAAACTTATCAGTTGTCTGATCGCCCTGTTCAAGTCACCGATGAAATGATGACACAACTCAAACAAAAGACAGATTTTCGTGTTGTTACTGAGTTGATTGAAGTGAATAAAAGACAGGAGGCAAGAAGGCAATGGTGGTACGCAGTTAAGAAGCTAACTGATAAAGATATTATTATTGCGGCTAAATATGCTGAACAACTAAAGTGGAAGCAAGTGGCTATTTTTACCATCGCTAAAGCAAAATATTGGGATGATGTTTCTTTAAGATTCCCTATGGCTTATGAACAACAAGTGCATAAAAATGCACAGGTACAAAAACTGGATTCAGCGGTTATTTTTGGACTGATTCGTCGTGAAAGTGCCTTTAATCAATATGCCCATTCGCCTGTTGGTGCAAAAGGTTTGATGCAGATAATGCCGAAAACGGGGCGACAAATTGCTAGAGAGTTAAAGGAAAGGTGGCGCGGGAAAAACAATTTATTTAACCCGGAAGTAAATCTTAAATATGGCTCTTATTATTATAAACAATTGTTAAATCAGTTTGATGGGCATTATGCTTTAGCTGCGGCTGCTTACAATGCAGGGCCTCATCGGGTCAAAAAGTGGTTGCCAGAAGAAAATGCAATGGCTGCAGATATCTGGGTTGAAACCATACCGTATAAGGAAACAAGGGCGTATGTATCAGCCGTTTTAACTTATGCTTTGATTTATCAAAAGAAGTTAAAGAAAAACCTTTTGAGTATGAAAGACTTTATGAAGGATGTTGCTCCAGATTAAGCTCTGTTTTGTAAAAAAAGACTGTAACACTGGATTTTCCTTGTTAAAAATTTCCGTAGAAAGATTGTGCAATGTATAATGCTTCACATTTATTTGAAGAATTAACTAGGTAGCCACTTAATGGAAAAACAGCAAAGCTTTACGCGCGAGGAATTATTACAGTCTGGAAGAGGGGAGTTATATGGTCCTGAAAACGCGCAATTGCCACTTCCAAATATGCTAATGATAGATCGAATTACTCATATGTCTGATAAAGGTGGGGAATTTGATAAAGGTGAAATTATTGCAGAATTAGATATTACACCTGATTTGTGGTTTTTTGATTGTCATTTCCAAGGTGATCCGGTTATGCCAGGATGTTTAGGTCTTGATGCTATGTGGCAATTGATTGGCTTTCACTTGTGCTGGTTAGGTGGGCCTGGTAAAGGTCGCGCATTAGGCTGTGGTGAAGTTAAATTTACCGGACAAGTCTTACCTACGGCTAAAAAAGTGGTTTATAAAATTGATCTTAAACGTGTGATTATGCGTAAATTAGTTATGGGTGTTGCAGATGCAACGATGGAAGTAGATGGTAAAGTCATTTATACCGCAAAAGATTTAAGAGTTGGTTTGTTTACTTCAACCAAAGATTTCTAGGGGAATTGTCAATGAAAAGAGTGGTTGTTACAGGTCTGGGTATTGTTTCTAGTATTGGAAATAATCGGGATGAAGTTGTAGATTCTTTAAAATTGGGTAAATCTGGTATTGTTCATGCGGATGTGTATGAAGAAATGGGTTTCAGAAGTCATATACATGGCTCTGTTGATATAGACCTAAATGAGTTTATTGATCGTAAAGTAAAACGCTTTATGGGTGATGGCGCGGCATACAATTATATTGCCATGCAGCAAGCGGTTGAACATTCTGGTTTAACAGAAGACCAGGTTTCAAATTTTCGAACTGGAATAGTGATGGGATCAGGTGGTCCATCAACATCAAACGTGGTGGCTGCTGCTGATATTCTTAGAGAAAAAGGTGTTAAAAGAGTGGGCCCTTATATGGTGCCACGTACTATGTCTAGTACCAATACCGCTTGTTTAGCCACACCTTTTAAAATTAAAGGCGTTAATTATTCAATCAGTTCAGCTTGTGCGACCAGTGCTCATTGTATTGGTCATGCCATGGAATTGATTCAGCTAAATAAGCAAGATGTAGTCTTTGCTGGTGGTGGTGAAGAGCTACATTGGTCTATGTCGGTATTATTTGATGCCATGGGTGCATTATCTTCAAAATATAATGATACGCCTGAAACTGCTTCCAGACCTTATGATGAAACCCGTGATGGTTTTGTTATTGCAGGTGGCGGTGGTGTTTTAGTGATAGAAGAGCTAGAACATGCCAAAGCACGTGGTGCTAATATCCTTGCAGAACTAGTTGGCTATGGTGCAACATCTGACGGCTACGATATGGTTCAACCATCTGGAGAAGGGGCAGTACGTTGTATGCAACAAGCCATGGCAACTGTAGATGGTAATATAGATTACATTAATGCTCATGGCACAAGTACACCTGTTGGAGATACTCGTGAGCTTGAAGCATTAAGAACTGTATTTGGTGACGGCAATGTGCCTAAAGTGAGTTCTACAAAGTCTTTAACAGGTCATGCACTAGGTGCGGCAGGTGTTAATGAATCAATCTATTCATTATTAATGATGGAAGAAAACTTTTTAAGTGCCTCTGCAAATATCAAGCAACTTGACCCAGGTGCTGAAGGTATCCCCATTGTTAGAGAACGTCAGGATAATGTTAATTTAAACACCATTATGTCTAATAGTTTTGGTTTTGGTGGAACAAACGCAACATTAATCTTCCAAAGATATTCTTGAAGAGCAGGTTCAAGGCGAAAGGTACAAGGTAAAAGGAAAAGCCACATTAAATGAGCTTTGCTTAGTGAAATTTTGTCCTTATGCTCTTCCTTTAGCCTTTAGCCTTTAGCCTTTAGCCTTTAGCCTTGCACCTGCTCTTAAAAAAAATGCCCGACCCTCAAAAAAAATCCCGTGTTGAAGTCAACAAATTGCATAAGCGTCTGCGCAGAAATGTAGGAGAGGCTATTGCTGATTACAAGATGATAGAAGAGGGGGATAAGCTCATGGTTTGTCTATCGGGTGGCAAAGACTCTTTTGTTATGCTGGATATTTTGTTAAATTTACAAAAAACAGCCCCTGTTTCTTTTCAAATATTAGCGGTGAATCTAGATCAAAAACAACCAGGATTCCCAGAGCATATCTTGCCAGAATATCTTGAAACTACAGGTGTACCATTTCATATTATTGAACATGATACCTACAGTATTGTTAAACGAATTATCCCAGAAGGAAAAACAACTTGTAGTCTTTGTTCTCGTTTACGCAGAGGAACTCTTTACGCTTTTGCTAAAGAAAATAACATTACAAAAATTGCATTAGGGCATCATAGAGATGATATTTTGGAGACTTTTTTCCTCAATATGTTTTTTGCTGGCAAACTAAAGGCCATGCCCCCTAAGCTGTTGAGTGATGATAAACAAAACATAGTGATTAGACCGTTAGCATATGCAAAAGAAAAACATATTAGACGATATGCTGAAATTAAAGATTTTCCTATCATTCCCTGTAATTTATGCGGCTCTCAAGAAAATCTGCAACGCCAAATGATGAAAACAATGCTAACGGGTTGGGATAAACAATTCCCTGGACGATTAGAAACTATTTTCTCAAGCCTGCAAAATATTTCACCTTCACAAATGGCAGATACTAATTTATTTGATTTTGTTGGTCTTGAGCGAGGTGAGCTAGATGGAGCTAGAATAGCTTCAGATGATGCAGGGCTGGATATATTGGAAAGGTAAATTTACTGGTATTGTTGAATTGTTAATAACATTTTAGAAGATAAGAATTGACATTTGGATTGGCTGTATTACGATTAGTAATACATAAAACTTGGAGAGAAAAATGATTACTCTTAGGCTTGATCCGAAACTAGAACAAACTATCAATAAAATTGCCCACCAAATGGAGATAAGTAAATCAGAATTAATACGAACCAGTATTATAGAGTTTATAGCTAAATTAGATAAGCCATCTCCATGGAAATTAGGTAATGAGGTTTTTGGAAAATATGCAAGTGGAGTAGATAACTTATCAAGTGACAGGAAATCTCTTGTTAAAGAAAAAATTAAAGCTAAAAGATGAAAAGAATTTTGATTGACTCTAGTCCTTTGATTGCACTATTTGATAGTAGTGACAAATATCACTTAGCTTCTGTTGAATTTATAAAAACCAATAAAAGTGAGTTAATAACAACATTGGCATCAATTACTGAAACTCTTCACTTGCTAGACTTTAATCAAAATGCCCAGATCGACTTTTTAACCTGGGCAAATGCTGGAGCAATAGCGATAGAGCCTATAACACTAGATGACTTGTCAAGAATTAGGGATTTAACAATAAAATACGCAGATTTGCCTATGGACTTTGCTGATGCCTGCTTGGTATTTTTAGCCGAGAACTTAAATATCAATCAGATCGCAACGATTGATAGAGATTTTGATGTCTACAGGCTAAATGGAAAGGAGCCATTTACCACACTTATAAAATAATAAAGCCTGATTATAATTGAGTCTTTCCACCTTAATCGCTATTTCTTGACTATTATAAGACTA
>JAGLUC010000083.1 GCA_023134955.1 Methylococcales bacterium
CTGAACTTCCAGAACCTGACTTGTTCATAAGAACGGGTGGTGAACAGCGAATTAGTAATTTTTTGTTATGGCAATTAGCCTATACAGAGTTTTATTTTACTGAAACTTTGTGGCCTAATTTTGATCAGATATTATTAGCAGATGCTATTAATAGTTTTAAATCTCGGCAAAGACGCTTTGGGCATACAGGTGAACAAATCATCAATATTTCAACGTCTTAAATTCAATAATAATTAAAAAATATAAAAAATGTTATTACAACGTATCTTAACGGCTTTAGTTTTAGCCGCAGTAGCAATATCAGCAATTTTCTTACTTCCTGCTCTCTATTTTTATTTGTTTATCGGAGTGATTGTTTTAATAGCAGCCTGGGAATGGACGGGGTTATCTGAAATAAATAAAATATTTGGAAAAATCATCTTTTTATTAGCATTGATTTTACCTATGCTAGGGGTGACTTTTTGGACTCAAATTCTGGAAGCAGTAGCATTATTGTTTGAGTGGCCAGGGGTTAAAGAATATTCTGGTATTTTGGAAAGGCTGGTTATAGCTCCTGTGTTATTTTGGATAATGATGATGGTACTGATTAGAAAAGTACCTGATGAGTTGCTAAAACTTAAATTAAAAAAATGCAATAAAGCCTTTATTGGCTGGTTTGTGCTGTTCTTTGCCTGGATGTTCTTGACTAAATTAAGAGCTTACTATGGCACAGATGCTGTTATGTATTTTTTAGCTTTAATCTGGGTGGCTGATATAGCCGCTTATTTTACAGGTAAAAAATTTGGTAAAGATAAATTAGCACCAGCAATTAGCCCAGGAAAAACTATACAAGGCATGTATGGTGCGATTGCTTCTGCTATAGTTTGTGCTGTTATTCTGGCATTGTATTACGGTTTTCCCATGATGATTGCAACTGACTTTGCATTATTGTCTATGTTAACGGTTTTAATTTCAATTTACGGTGATTTGTTCTTTAGCCTGGTTAAACGGCGAAATGATGTGAAAGATAGTGGCTCGATTTTGCCTGGGCATGGTGGTGTATTAGATCGGATTGATAGCGTCATTGCTGCTGCACCATTTTATTATGCGGGTATTATTTTAATTGGACGGAGTGTGTTTTCATGAAGGGAATTTGCATCCTTGGTGCAACAGGCTCGATTGGTGTTAGTACCCTGGATGTTGTTAGCAGACATTCTGAGCAATACAAAGTTATTGCATTAACAGCGAATACCAATATTAATGCTTTATATGAACAATGTATTGTTCATAAACCTGAGTATGCGGTAGTTGTTAATGAAGATAAAGCTGAACTATTTAAAGACAAGATAAAAGACTCCGAAATTGCAGGTATGAATGTTATGTCAGGCTCCAAGGCATTAGAATTTGTATCAACACTAGATAATGTAGACTCTGTTATGGCAGCTATTGTGGGTGCGGCAGGATTATTACCAAGTTTAGCCGCAGCAAAAGCAGGGAAAGATGTGTTACTTGCCAATAAAGAAGCCTTGGTTATGTCAGGTGATATTTTTATGCAGGCGGTGCGTGATGCTGGGGCAAAATTATTACCGATTGATAGTGAGCACAATGCGATTTTTCAATGTATGCCAGCAGCTTATACCGCAGGTGATGAAGCAAAACAGGTTCGGCGTATTTTATTAACCGCATCGGGCGGTCCTTTTAGAGAAACACCGATTGAACAATTACATAATGTAACGGTTGAACAAGCAGTCGCACATCCTAAATGGGATATGGGACGTAAAATCTCTGTCGATTCTGCAACTATGATGAATAAAGGCTTGGAGCTGATTGAAGCCTGTTTGTTATTCAATATGTTACCTGATGATATTCAAGTAGTAATCCATAAACAAAGCATTATTCATTCGATGGTTGATTATGTGGATGGCTCTGTGTTGGCTCAAATGGGTAATCCAGATATGAGGATTCCCATTGCACATGCAATGGCATGGCCAGAAAGGTTTGATTCAGGTGTAGAGCCATTAAATATATTTGATGTGAGACAAATGGATTTTGAACAGCCAAGTCTGGAACGCTTTCCTTGTTTAAGATTGGCTTATGAAGCGATTAAAGCAGGAGGCATTATGCCAACTGTACTTAATGCGGCTAATGAAATTGCAGTTGATGAATTTTTAAATGAACGGGTTAAATTTACCGATATTCCCGTTATTATTGAAAACAGTATGGCGAAGTTCTCAGCTGACAAAGCCGATACATTAGAAGTTATTTTGCAGGTTGATCAGCAAGCAAGAGAACAAGCATATAAAATAATAAAGGATATGTCCCACTAATATGGATACTTTTTACACGATTTTTCATTTCATCATCGCAATAGGTGTACTGATTTCTATTCATGAATTTGGTCATTTTTGGGTGGCTAGAAAGGTTGGCGTGAAAGTGCTCAAGTTTTCAGTTGGCTTTGGTAAAACTATTTGGTCTTATCAAAAGACTAAAGAATCAACCGAATATATATTGGCTGCAATTCCTTTAGGCGGCTATGTCAAAATGGTTGATGAAAGAGAAGCTGAAGTTAAAACTGAAGATCTACCTTTTGCCTTTAATCGACAATCAGTATTAGCTCGTTCTGCCATTGTCGCAGCTGGTCCAGTCTTTAATTTATTACTTGCCATTATTTTGTATTGGGCTGTATTTATTATTGGTGAAACTGGAATGAGGCCTATTGTTGGAACAATAGAGTCTGGGACATTAGCAGCGGATGCTGGTTTTATAGAAGGAGAAGAAATTCTTTCTGTTAATGGTGATAATGCGCCTACCTGGTCGGAAGCAATGAGCCTGATGTTTTCATCAGCCATACAAGGGGGGCAGGAAATTAGAGTCACGGTTAAAAATCTTGATGAGGTAGAAAAGGATCGTTATCTAATTATCTCTGATGAAGACGCAAATAGACCCAAAGAACTTTATAAAAAATTAGGACTAAAACCCTGGACACCTAAATTAAAAGCAGTGATTGGTAAAGTTATTGAGCAGTCGCCAGCTGAATCATCAGGCTTGCAAACAAGTGATTTGATTATTAGCGCAGATAATCAGCCTATTAGTGACTGGATGCAGTGGGTAGAATATGTCAGAAGTCGCCCAGAAGTTGTTATAGAGTTAAAAGTTGAAAGAGAAGGCGTTGTTATACCTTTAACCATAATGCCAGAAAAAATAGAGGATGATACTAAAGTTTTTGGACGTATTGGTGCTAGTGTTGAGGTACCAGAAGAGTTATTAAACTCTCTGCGTGTAGAGTATTCTTTAAGTCCAGTAAATGCACTGATTGCAGCTGTTGAAAGAACCTGGTTTTTTTCAGCGACTACCCTGAAAATGATGGGTAAAATGATTATAGGTGAGGCCTCACCAAAAAACTTGAGTGGACCTATTAGTATTGCCAAATATGCAGGTCAATCGGCTGAAATGGGTTTAGTCCACTTTTTTAAGTTTTTAGCAATAGTGAGTATCAGTTTAGGTGTATTGAATTTATTACCCGTACCTATATTAGATGGTGGGCATTTAATGTTTTTTGCTGTTGAAGCGATTAAAGGCAGTCCTGTTTCAGAAAAAGTACAAATGATCTTTCAGCAATTTGGCATTCTAATTTTGTTATCCTTAATGGTATTTGCAATTTTTTTGGATATTGAACGATTGTTTCAATAATACGATTATTTGATAAACCTGAACAAATATCATTTCTTGTAGTCCATTAAGGACTTTTAACGGCTATAGACTAATATGAAACAACAATACAAAGAAAAACTAATCCTTATTTTAGCTTTAACGTTTATGGGTACGAGTAGTGTTCAAGCAGATGAAGAGGCTGTAAGAAAATCACTAATTAAGCTGATGCCTTCTGCAAAGATTGAATCTATCAAATTATCAGTAGCAAAAGGGCTGTATGAGGTTATTCTAGGTGCTAATATAATTTATGTTTCTGAAGATGGTAAATATTTAATGGATGGTCATTTGATTGACTTAGCCGCTAAAAAAGATTTAACAGACGCTAAATTAGCTGATATTCGTAAGTTAGCCATTAAAAAACTTGGCGAAGATCAGATGATTATATTTAAACCTGAAAAAAGTAAATACAAAGTATCTGTTTTTACTGACATAGACTGCGGATACTGTCGTAAATTACATTCAGAAATGGATCAATATATGGCAGAAGGCATTACTATCCAGTATTTGTTTTATCCAAGAGCAGGAAAAGGCTCAGAGTCATATAACAAAGCCGTTTCAGTCTGGTGTGCTGATGACCGTAATTCAGCATTAACAGTGGCAAAACAAGGAAAAACACCCGAACAAAAAACCTGTAAAAACCCAGTCGATAGACATATGCAATTAGGTGTTGATTTTGAAGCCAGGGGAACACCTATGATAGTGACAGAAAAAGGCAATATTTTTCCAGGTTATGTACCAGCCAAGAAATTAGTACGAGCACTAGCAAGCGAATAAGGAGGAGATGAGGCTTTAGCCTCGTCTGACTCGTGCGAGGCTAAAGAGGCTGTGAAAGTATTATGCTTTTAGCTTCCCCCTTTGAAAAAGGTCGCAATCGACTCCTGTCTAATGCGACATTAGTACTCCATCAACCTTGCTTTGATGGGTTGATTGTAGAGTGCGACTTTAGTCCGCTATGAGCAGAGACTCCTAAGTATTGCGGACTAAAGTCGCGCTCTACAACATCTATCAAACCAAAATTGTCAGAGTGCTAGCACATCCATGTACAATGGAGGTTGAGGGGGGATAAAAGCGAATACTTTCACAGCCTCTAAAGTCTCACCTCCAGCAACATTCAAACCAACGCTTTAAGCCGATAAAGTAAATCTAATGCTTGCCTAGGACTTAATTCGTCAGTATTAACTTCTTCAATTAAACACACAGCAGGGTGACATTCTTTAGTGGAAAATAAATCTAATTGATTGGTTCCTGATTCATTTTGTTGGTCAATATAAGCATTGTCTTCCAGTTGTCGTAATTTGTTTTTTGCATTGTCGATAACAGAAGAAGGAACGCCTGCTAATGAGGCGACTTGTAAACCATAGCTTTGGCTGGCAGCCCCCTCTTTTACGGCATGTAAAAAGATAATTTTCTCACCATGTTCCATTGCATCTAAATGTACATTTTGGATATTCTTATGCTCATCGGGCAGGGATGTTAATTCAAAATAGTGGGTAGCAAATAAAGTAAAAGCTTTAGTTTGTTTAGCCAAATGCACGGCACAAGCCCAGGCTAAAGAAAGCCCATCAAAAGTACTAGTCCCCCGTCCAATTTCATCCATTAATATAAGGCTATTGGCAGTGGCATTATGCAATATATTGGCAGTCTCAGACATTTCAACCATAAAAGTAGAGCGACCACTGGCTAAATCATCAGATGCGCCAATACGGGTAAATATTTTATCAATCGGTCCACAAGTAACTGATTTTGCGGGCACAAAACAGCCAATATGTAACATTAAAACAATTAAAGCTGTCTGACGCATATAGGTGGATTTACCGCCCATATTAGGGCCAGTGATAATCAGCATTTTTCGTTGCTGGCTGAAACTAACATCATTAGCAACAAAAGGAATGTCAGAGACCTGTTCAACCACTAAGTGTCTGCCTGCTGTAATTTCAATGCCCACTTTATTGCTTAAGACAGGCTGACATAGATTAAGGGTATCCGCGCGTTCAGCAAAATTAACTAATACATCTAATTCAGCTAAAGCAGAAGCACAAAGTTGAATGGCAGATAATGATTCGATAATACGGTTAAGTAAATCGTCATATAAGGCTTTTTCAAAGACCAGTGATTTTTCGCGTGCACTTAATACTTTATCTTCAAAGGATTTAAGTTCTTCAGTAATATAACGTTCAACACTTTTAAGCGTTTGCTTACGGATATAGTGGGCAGGGACTTTGTCGGTATGTAATCGTGAAACTTCGATAAAAAAACCGTGAACTCGGTTGTAATTGACTTTTAAATTACTAATCCCAGTGGCTTGTTTTTCACGATTTTCCATATCAATGAGGAATTGATCGGCATTTTGGCTTAAATTGCGTAAATCATCCAATTCTTGGTGATAACCTGGTGCAATTACTCCTCCGTCTCTAATTAAAACAGGTGGATTTTCAATAATGGCTTGTTGTAATAAAGTTAATAATTCGGGTTGCTCTGCTATTTGCTGTTTAAGCAATTCTATATGAGGATTATTTGTATTGGCTAATTGCTTTTGTAGGTCAGGTAAAACGGTTAAGGTGTCTCGTAATATACACAAGTCACGAGGTCTGGCAGACTTTAAAGCAATACGCGAACTAATTCGTTCAATATCGCCAACCTGGCGAAGATTATTTTGTAGATCATTATAAAACTGGTCTTGTAGAAAGCTGTTAATACAAGCATAACGACCATTCAAAATAATTTGTGAACGTAAGGGACGATTCAACCAACGCCGTAAACACCGACTACCCATAGCCGTTGAAGTTTTGTCTAAAACTCCAAATAAAGTATATTGCAGTTGACCACTAGGATGAGAGTCCAGCTCTAAATTTCGACGGCTAGATGCATCTAAAGCAATACTCTCATCACTATGTTCAACAGAAATACCCTGGATATGAGGTAGTGCAGTTTGTTGAGTGTCTTTTACATATTGCAATAAACAGCCCGCAGCACAAATTGCAGTGCTAACGTGCTGGCATCCAAAGCCATTAAGATCATGAATGTCAAATTGTTTTAATATGAGTTGGGTAGAACTTTCCAGCTCAAAATGCCAAGGCGGTCTTTTACATAAACCGTTTCGTTTGTTTAATGGTTCAGGTAAAGCAAACTCCTCATTAAACAATAATTCAGCAGGGTTGAGTCGTTCAATTTCACTGAGTAATTGTTCCTCAGATTTAACTTCTTGTAACACAAATTTACCACTGCTTAAATCCAGATAAGCAATACCAAAAGTGTCAGATAACTTACAAATAGCCACTAAAAAATTATCTTTACGGTCTTCCAATAAAGCTTCATCAGTTACCGTACCTGGTGTAATAGTGCGAACCACTTTACGTTCAACAGGTCCTTTACTAGTTGCTGGGTCGCCTGTTTGTTCACAAAAAACAATCGACTCACCTTGTTTAATCAAGCGAGCGACATAAGCCTCAGCAGCATGATGAGGAAGTCCAGCCATCGGAATAGGCTGACCAGCCGATTGACCGCGACTAGTCAGGGTAATATCTAAAAGCTCAGATGCTTTCCTGGCATCATCAAAAAATAACTCATAAAAATCCCCCATGCGATAAAAAACCAGCGTATCAGGGTGTTGTGCTTTGATGCGTAAATATTGCTGCATCATAGGGGTATGTTGGTTAGAACTTTTTTGTTTGGAAGGCATGGTGATATTCTAACAAATTTGATTACTTAAATTCTCAGGAAATTAATAGAGATGCTCTTAAGCCAAAAATCTGAAAAAAGACATTATTAGAAGAACGAATTTGTAAACGTGGACTTAATCAACTAGACTTATTATGAACTCATGATTGCTGAAAAAGCTACAGATATACTCATCACGCTCAAGAATATCTCATCCAAGCACCTAGCTTGTTGCAATGGACATTGTTTAATGCCAAGGATGGTGTGTAGTAGAGTAATGCAAGAGAAATTACCGAGTAAAGCATTGAATAGATTTCTGTTTCTGCCACTTTACGCCTAACCCAACTCAATAATCCAGGTGCTTGATGAGGCATTCATAAGCGTAAAGAGTATAGCCAACAAAATGTATTTTAAATTACAGGGTTTTCCTTAAATATGTAAGTAGTAAATTAAAAAGCCCTGATAACAAAAATTAAACAACTATCTGATTACCCATGAGACTAAGCAA
>JAGLUC010000084.1 GCA_023134955.1 Methylococcales bacterium
TACACTTCGTTTCATACGGGCTACATCTATTAATAAAAAAGTGTCAAAATATCCTGCCAGAACTTTTGGAACGATTAATAATGTTGCATTTATTATATGAATCCAGGGATTATTAACTACTCTTCATGCTCCGATGCTAATTCTTAATCCCCACCCCTTTATGCAACAAATAAAGGCTTAACAGGGTTAAAAACAAGATAAAGCCTGCTGTCATGGCGAATGCTATATGTATATTGATGTCTGTCACCCCAATCAAGCCATACCTAAAGGCATTAATCATGTATAGGATAGGGTTTGCCAAGGCTATTTTTTGCCATATTTCAGGTAACATTGAAATTGAATAAAACACTCCACCCAGATAGCTTAACGGGGTTAAAACGAAGTTTGGAATAATTGAAATATCGTCAAAGCTATCAGCAAAAACTGCATTAATAAATCCAGCCAGAGCAAATAAGATTGCCGTTAAAATATAAACAGCTAATGTTATCCAGATATTATTAACCGTTATATCAGTAAATAACATGGATATACCCGTAACAACCATGCCGACTAACAAACCTCTAGCCATTCCTCCACAGACATAGCCTGATAAAATCACGCCATTAGAGATAGGCGCAACTAATAACTCTTCTATATGTCGCTGAAACTTTGTTGAATAAAAAGAAGACACCACATTAGCATATGAATGACTGATGACTGACATTAAAATAATACCTGGAACAATATAATCCATATAACTTACACCACTTATATTACCCAGTCGGTCACCAATCAATCGTCCAAAAATAAGAAAATAGAGTGATGTTGTTATTGCGGGGGGTAAGATGGTTTGTGGCCAAATTCGAGTAAATCGACATATTTCTTTAATGACGATAGTTTTAAATGCAATAAAATTATTCATTAAGGAATCTCTGATTAAGTCTGGACGAAGTAGATTATGCTTAGAAAATTCAGATTCAAGGCAAAAATCGCAGGTAATAGCAAGCTATTGCGAAGATTTTTAACGCAGAAGCTGGGTTTTCTGGGTATGAGGTACGAGTTCATGAGTTGATCAGAGGTTCCTTAACCAAACCCATAAATAATTGCTCTAATCTGTTGGTTTTATTTTTTAAACTGAGCACTTCAATATTTTTTTCTGTTAATTGCTGAAACAAAGGATTTAGACTCTTATTTTTTGGCACGGATACATTTAATATCTTTGGCTCTACAAGCTCAAAATCATAACCTGAAATATCTGGAATTTTAGTGATTGGTTTTGCCAAATCAAGTATAAAATGATCTTTATTGATTCGAGAAAGTAGATCACTCATTCCTGAATTTTCAACAATTAAGCCATTATTAATAATGGCAATATTTCGACATAGACTTTCCGCTTCTTCCAGATAATGTGTGGTTAAAATAATGGTAGTGCCCTGCTGATTAACCTGTTTCATCATTTCCCACATTGAACGACGTATTTCTATATCCACCCCGGCTGTCGGCTCATCTAAAATCAATAACTTGGGTGAATGAACCATGGCTCTGGCTATCATCACTCGCCGCTTCATACCGCCTGACAGTCGCCTGGATACTGTATCCCGCTTGTCCCAGAGCGACATTTGTTCTAAACAAAGCTTAGTCTTTTGCAATGCTTTTTTTCTGGGGATGCCATAATAACCTGCTTGATTTAACACGATATTCTCAACTGTTTCAAACTGATTGAAGTTGATTTCCTGAGGAACAAGACCGATACAACTTTTTGCCAGATTAGTTTGTTTTTGTGAATCATATCCAAAAATACTGACTGAACCACTACTTTTGTTAACCAGGGAACTTATAATACCAATAGCAGTTGATTTACCTGCACCATTAGGACCCAGCAATGCAAAAAAGTCACCCTGTTCAACTTCCAGGTCTATACCTTTTAAAGCGGTAAAACCATTTCCATAAGTTTTTTTAAGATTTTTGATAGATAATGCATTCATAACAACTAATACTTAACGGCAAGAGATAAATAAGTTAAATTATATACTCTTTACGTTTAATAATACCTCATTCAAGTGTGTATATTGTTGTGGTGGGGCAGGCGTAAAGCAGCAGAAATAGCAATCTATTTCAATGCTTTACAACAACGCCCATCGCAATAAGATGCGTGCTTGGGTGAGGTATTCTTGAGCGTGAAGAGTATAAGTAAAGAACGTAGATGAAATAACTTCGACAACTAGCTTGTCTTTTTATCAAAGTATTCCATGCGCGCTCCTAAAATAGATAAAACCCAGTAATTTTATCAGAATTAACATTTTGTTGAATTAAAACAGGATTAAAACCTTGGCAAACGAATTACCATCCAGTGTTGCAGCGATAGACTTAGGCTCAAACAGTTTTCATATGATTGTTTGTAAATTAGAAAATGGAAAACTGCGTACTATAGACCGACTTAGAGAAATGGTGCGCCTGGCTTCTGGACTTGATAGCCACAAAAACCTCGATCAAAAAACACAAGAAAAAGCATTGGCATGTCTTGAACGTTTTGGTCAACGAATTCGTAACTTCCCTGCTGGCAGTGTACGAATTGTAGGGACTAATACACTTCGTACTGCAAAAAACTCTCAAGAATTTATCTTAAAAGCCGAAAAAGCATTAGGACATCGTATTGATATTATTGCCGGTATTGAAGAAGCTCGTTTAATTTATCAAGGAGTTGCTAATAGCTTGGGCAGTGATGCAAACTCACGTTTCGTGATGGATATAGGCGGAGGAAGTACCGAATATATTATTGGTATTAATGACACCGCACAAAGTAAAGAAAGCCTGAGCATGGGCTGCGTAACAGTCAGCAATAAATTTTTTAAAGATGGTGTCATTAGCAAAAAAGCCTTTAAAAGAGCCTCACTATACGTTCAACAAAAACTTGGTCCTTATCAAAGAAAATTTAACAGTAAAAACTGGGACGAAGCGATTGGCGCTTCAGGCAGTTTACGCTCTATTCATAAAGTACTGATTGCCACAAAATGGAGTAATAATGGTATTACCCAGGCAGGTCTTAAAAAACTAGTAGAGCATATTGTTAAATGTAAGCATGTAGATGAATTACAGTTACCTGAGTTGAGTGATGAGCGTTTACCCGTTTTTCTTGGAGGCGTTGTCATTATCAACGCTACCTTTCAAAAATTAAATATTGAGCAAATGACTGTCTCTGATGGTGCTTTACGTGAAGGTTTAGTGCATGATTTATTAGGGCGAATATATGACCATGATATTCGCTCAAAAACCGTCACAACCATAGCAGAACATTACCATACAAATAAAGCTCATTCAGACCGTATACAACAGACTGTCAATAGCATTCTTAACCAACTTGATAGCACCTGCTGTACTGAAAACCGTAAAAACATAAGTCAAATTATGAATTGGGCTGTTAGTTTGCATGAAATTGGGCATGATATTGCTCATAGCCAGTACCATAAACACAGTGCTTACATTATAGAAAATGGTGATTTTTCTGGGTTTTCACGACAAGACCAATTATTACTTGCCACTTTAGTCCATACTCATAGGAAAAAATTTGCAACCTCACGCTTTAAAAAATTACCAAAACCCTGGAATAAAGATGCACCTTATCTAACCATTACTTTACGACTGGCTATTTTATTGCATCGAAATCGACATACCCATAAATCACCCGAATTTAAAATTTTGATTAATACACAGACAGCATCTATTGAGATAGAATTTGCTAATAATTGGCTGGATGATGCGCCATTAACCCGAACAGACCTTGAATTAGAGGCTAAATATCTTGATGATGCTGGATACACCCTACAATTTAGATAACATAGCAATGACTATGAAGATAAAAATGAAGCAAATAGCGCATCATATTTTTCTTCCCTTCCTGACCTCTTTGCGAATTATTTTTTTTTACTTTGCAGCACCCATTATTTTAACGGCTGTAATACTTTTCAACGCCATTGACAATGTTGCTATCACGGACAAAAACTGGACGCTCAGTAGTAGCGATCTTCAGCGTGCAAAACACATTATCAAGAACACCACTTCAACAAAACAAAAAACCATAAAACTCACTGAAAAAGATATTAATATTGCACTGAGTTATCTTTTAAACCATTACATCTCCAGCACCTCACAATTATCACTCAATAAAGGGCAATTGCACTTCAAAATTTCATTATTATTAAACGATAATATTTTAGGTAAATTTATCAACCTTAATTTTAAGCTATCAAAACAACAGGGTTATCCAGTCATAAACTCACTTCAAATTGGTAACATAAGTATTGCTAATGAATTTGCCGGGCTCATCCTTGAAAACATCATCAAATATACCCCTTTAAAGGAATATTATATTCTTGCTGCTCAACATATAAAAAACATACAGCTTAACAAAAACAGTTTAAGTATTAGCTATATCACACCCTCTGAACTTAATTTTAAAAAGAAACTAAGTTTAAATAATAAAAATTACCAAACGGTTATTTTTTATCAACAACAAATCACCCATATCATTGCTCAGCACGACCCAAAATGGCGATTATCTCTAACTGAACTTTTGCAGCCTTTATTTAAACTCGCTTATCAACGTTCAACAGAAAAAAATGCTATTTCAGAAAACCGTGCAGCTCTCATCGCCATTAGCACCTATGTCAACAAATCTGAAATACAAGCCTATATTCCTTTTGATATTAGCCCAACTACCGACAAACAATACCCGGCATCTTTATATCAAAGAACCGACATGGCTAAACACTTTGTGGCATCCGCAGTATTGGCTGCATCAGGCGCAACCACGCTTGCCAATATTTTAGGACAAGAAAAAGAACTGAATGATGCAAAACAAGGCAGTGGCTTTAGTTTTATTGATTTAGCAGGAGATAGAGCAGGATTAAAATTCGGGCAAATGGCTACATCATCACCAGCTCAAGCCAGAAAAATACAAAAACAAATAGCTGATTTAAAACACTATACTGCCTTTATGCCTGAAGTAAGAGATTTACCAGAAAATATGAATGAAGAAGTCTTTAAACAACGATATGAATCCGTTTACAGTGCAAAATATCAAAAAATGCTGCAAAAAATTGATCTTAGAATATCTGAGCTACCTATTTATTTAAAACAACAGCAAACAAACAATTAGTCATATCAATAGTATTCGCAGTAATAAAAAAGTAGCCCGTATGAAGTTTACGCAATACGGGGAACCGATGGCTCTAAACCCCGATCGGGTCGGGGC
>JAGLUC010000085.1 GCA_023134955.1 Methylococcales bacterium
TGAGGCTCTATGTGTGGATTTGGGATTAGTACTAAATTCATGAAAAGCTGTGTAAACTTGTGTCCTGAAAAGTGTTGTCACATCATTGTGCAAAGATCTCATTATATGAATAAGCTCTAAGTAAATTTTTTCATACCCTAGACTTAATGTAATCCAACCATTGCTTAGCCACCTTTTTGTTCTTACTATATTGCACTGCTTTTAAAAAAGTTTTTTTCGCTCGTTTTATATTACCCTGCTCATAATGACTCATTCCTAACAATAAATATGTAGACCCTGTATTTTTTAAACGTCCCTTAGCAAGTGCTTTATTCAAAGCAATGATAGCTTTATTCCATTTTTCTTGCGTCACATAAATTTGTCCCAACTGTTGATACAACCTGCCTTTTTCATTAAGTTTAGAGGCAACTTCTAATGCTTTAATAGCATGCTCAAATTCTTTAGCCATCGTCCATGCATGAGCTAAAGTTTCCCAGTTTTTTGAGTCACTTTTAATATTTTTAGCCTCGATTTCTTTCTTTACTAATTTTGCTGCTTTATAAGGTGAATCAATATATAAAAATAAATTAACCAGCGCCAGAATATCTTTTTCGTTAGTGATAAAGCCTTTTTTATAGGCAAGGTGTTTAACTGATACCGCTTTTTTATATTGTCTGATTTGTTGATAGGTTGAAGCCAATTGCTCCCAATATGGTTTTTTATCCGGATACAGCTGAATTAAGGTCGTTAATATGGTTGCTGCGGCAGGGTAATTCTCTAGCTCATAATATAAAGCCAGGTTTAATTGGTACCATGATTCTTCAGGTTTTTTTGCAGCACTAATTGCTTTTTTTATATAGGGTAGCGCTTTGGCATATTTTTTTAACTGAGCATAAGCATTAGCCACTAGAACGTTGATTTGTAGATCTGCAGTTGAATTAGTGAAAAGCCATGGTTCCAGTGTTTTGATGGCTAGGTTGTATTACTCTGTTGCCATGTAAAGCTGCCCTAGGTTTAAGAGGGCATTTTTCATTTGTCCTGTAGGCAAAACGCCTAAGTTAATGGCTTTAGATAAAGTCTCAGCTGCTTTTTTATACTGATTCTTTAATGCATAAACTGATGATAGGCTTCGCAGAACGGTGGCTTGTTCGTAACTTTTATCCTTAACATCAGAGAGTATGGATTGTAATTTTTGCTCTGCTTGAGGATAAGACTTTTTTGCAATCAGTTGTTCAGTTTGGACTAGTTTTTTGTATAGCCAAGGCGAAATCTTGGGCGAGTTACCTTTGTCACCAGCATAAGCGGATGAGAGTAAAGATAAGCATAAAGCAAAAGCTAATAAGCGCATCATTTTGATAATTTAAATTGGAGGGTTTGTATCGCACGCTGTTCAAAAGCTTCTCCACCAATGATTTTGGCTTTAAACTTCCAGCGCTTTATAGCTTGTAAGGCTGCTCTATCAAATATCTTACTGGGTTGAGAATCAACTATCACAGGATCTTTTACCGTGCCTTGTTCGGTAATAGTAAATTCAATTTTTACCCAGCCTTCAATATGTCGGTTTGCTGCTCGCATTGGATACCGAGGTGGAATACGTAGCAGGGGAATAACATTGCTGCTTATTTTACCTGCATTTATTTGTATGCCACCGAGTAATGATCCGCTAAACCGATCCGTTTGCAGTGGAATATCTAAGTTAGGCATATCCATTTGGGGGGCTGGGGTTTGATTCACTTGTACCTGCTGCATTTGCATTTTTGGCGGTGGTGGGTGTTTCTCTGGTGGTGGCTCATCAGGGATTTCACGGTTTTTAGCCTGCAATTTAGTTTCACGCTTTAAGCGTACAAACTCTGTCATCTGCAAGTTGTCTGTTTTATTAAAGCGTTGTTGTTGGTTGTTGCTGATCATAGTTTGCATTAACCAAAATAAGGCGAGTGAAATAATGATACCGGCAATAACTGAAATAGAAAGTGTCTTCACTTGGATTCAATTTCTGTGGCAATGGAGGCATTCATAACACCTGACAGACGAATTTGATCCATGACCTGAGTTAACACCTTAACCTTAGTTTCTTTGTCTGCGGCAATAACAACTGAGCCAAGAGGTTGCTCGACATGTAAGCGAGCAACATTAGCTCTAACGGCACGGATATCAACTAAGCGTTTATCAATCCAGACATCGCCATTAGGTCTAATGGCAACAATAATATTGCCTTGTTCTTTACGGGTCGCTGTTTGTGCGGTTGGACGGTTAACATCTATGCCAGATTCTTTAACAAAAGAGGTTGTGACAATAAAGAAAATCAACATAATAAACACGATGTCTAGCATCGGTGTCATATCAATATCGGCTGTTTGTTCGTTGCTAGAACGATTCGATCTGCGACTCATAATATTAGTGATATTGTAATAAATCGGTTAAATGATGGGTTTCTTCACTGACGCGTTGTTCAATCAGTTTGCTGAAATAAAGCCCTGCAATGGCGATAACCATGCCTGCCATCATTGGAACTGTCGCTTGCGATACGCCAGAAGCCATTGCGCGGGCATTACCTGTACCTGTGACAGCCATTACATCAAAGACATGGATCATACCTGTTACAGTACCTAATAATCCTAATAATGGACATAGGGCGACTAGCATTTTAATAACGGGGACGGTTTTTTCCATACTGACTTTTGCCTCAGAAATAATGCATTCCCTAATAAATAAAGCCCGTTGCGAGCTTTTATCTGCTCGGTTTTCCCAGTCTTGTCGCCATTGGCTTAGCTGTACTGGGTAACTCTGTCTAAAATACAGTAATCTTTCGACAATTAATGCCCAAAGGCAAATAGATACCCAGAGGATGACCCACAGGACATCGCCACCGGTATGTAAAAACTGCTGTAGTGAATCAAATAAATCCATTGCTATTTTTCTATGCGGCGACTAATTAATCCGGCTGTTTGCTCATCCAGAATTTGAACTAACATACGGCTACGAGAAGTGACTAGACTGTGTAAAAATAATAATGGAATGGCAACACATAAACCCAGCATAGTGGTAACTAAGGCTTGAGATATCCCGCTGGCCATGAGTTTTGGGTCGCCTGTACCAAATAAACTGATCGACTGAAATGTTGCAATCATGCCAGTGACTGTTCCTAGTAAGCCAAGTAACGGTGCAACAGCTGCTAATAATTTAATCATGGGTAGGCCTTTTTCGAGTATAGGTATTTCTCGGGTAATGGCTTCATCCAAAATTAATTCTAAATTATCAGTATCTACTGATGATTGTTTTTGTTCTGCGGCAATAAAAACACGACCTAGGGGGTTATCTTCTGAGGCAGTGAGCGAGCTTATTTGAGCTGTCATTTTTTGACTGGTAAGGGTTAAGTTAATGAGTCTGATAATGGCATAAATAAAGCCTACTGCACCCATGATTAAAATAATGTAACCAATAAAACCACCTTGCTGTACACGTTCAACCGTATCAGGGGCTTGGATAAGCATACTAAGGATGACACCTCTTGTCGGGTCTATGCCGACGGCAACAGGTGCTGATGTGGCATTGAACAAGTCTTCTGCCAGACTAAGGTATTGACTATCTGGTTGTCTATCTAAGCGGTTTAGGCGTACGGTATCGGGTAAGAATTCTAAGTACTCACCATTAGCCAGTGCGTTAAACTTGCCGATTCTAATGACCTTGGCATCTTGTAATACACCAGAATCTTGAATTTTACTGTCATAGTAAACCACTTTTCCAGACTCAGTCATTTCATGTTGCAAGGTAAACCATAAGATTTCTAATTGCTCAATCGTGGGTAATGCTTTGCTATTGGCAATGTTATTTAATTTATCTGTTCGATTAGGAAATTGTGCGGAAATGATAGATTGGTTTAAATCGGCTTGTAAATCTCCCGCAGCTTGTCTGGCGACACCAAATAGTTCACCAAGCACGCCACTACGATTTTTTAAATCAGTTTCTAGTTTGCTTAGTGCTTCTTCGTTACTGTCTAAATGAGCTTTAAGTTGCTGGCTTAATTTTTCTTGCTGAGCTAACGAAGAGTAAGCTATTTTTAATCGTTGTTGTTACTGGTTTTTTTCTGCTAGAAATTGAGCTTCTCTAGTTTTGTTAATTCTGGCTTCGATGCCTTGCGTCTTTTTTACATCTCTTAATAACTGGTCTAAGTCAAGGTGTTCAGAAAAAGCGTTTTGTGTGACAAAGCAAAGTAAGCAAATAAAGATAAAATTTCTCATTGTCCTGCCTCCGCAGTCGGAATAGGTAAAGCCAACAAATCAGAAGCGGTTTCTTTGCGAGCAATACGCAGGCCATTACGAATGGCATTACGGTGATCATTGGATAAAACTTGCCATTGTTTTTGTTCTTTATTCCAATAGCCGCTTTCACTGCCATCGAAGCGTTGGTAATACAATGCAACACGACCTAATCGTAAAAAATCAACTGAACTGGTCACGCCACTAAATGTTAAATCTGCACGGTAGGCTTCTATGGTATTACCATAATCATTTTCGACTTGATAGGCTTCTAAAATACGACGAAACTTCTCGGCATTAGTCACATCAGCTCTGACTATCATCTTTTTAAGTTTGGTCAAGCGTTCAGCTCTTTCTTCTGGCAGGAAGGGTAAATCCAGGGCTATAAACTGTTCCAGGCTATCAAGCATGCGTAAAATTAATGGCACAATTTCACGTTGAGTAGTTTCTATCTCTTTAAGCTGAAGTGTTAGCGAGACTTTTTCTTGTTCTTGAGATGTCAGTAAGTCTTTTATGTGTGAGTTGTAAGTCTTTAGTGTTTCTATTTGATGGCTGGCTGAACGATATTGTTCCAGCATTTTTTGTGTTTTATCGCTTAGCCCATCAATTTTTTTTGTGATTGAATGGATGCTTTATTGATAGCTGTTTCAACATTAATTGAGTCACTTAAATGATCTGAATAAGTAGGCATTGAGAAAAAGATAATAGCTATCAAGACGATACCAAGAATTGAGCTTTGTGTGAAAATCATAAATATTCCTTTTTACTTACTTTATAATTGAAAATTGAGGCCTTATAAATACTGTTAAACTCTTTAATCAAGCCTATGCTAGTCTTCTGGCTCATAAATAAAAGACATCTGTCATTCGGTAAACGACACCTGCTTTATTACCTTCGTCTTGCCCAATAGTGTCAGATGCTTTGTATCGCTCAATTTTCTCACCTTGTTTAATTACCATTTCCATATTAGCTTTACCAGAATTCTTTACCACGGTCACATCATCCTGACTAAAAGGGTTCAATGCGGTTTTAACGATAATAATTAATAAAGTTATGATAAATGCTAAAAGTGGTTTTTCGTCCATTTGTTATCTGCTGATTGCTCATTAAATATTGGGGCGCAGGCTGAATGAATCCTGCGCCCCAATGTCGAACTATTTCCTAGCTCTACGTTGCTGGCTCATTGTCTGGATTTCTTCTTGGGTAATCACTTGATCATTATTACTATCCAATCTTATAAACATTCTTTCTGATGATGCTTTATTTTCTTCTACACTAATCACACCATCACCATTTGTATCAATTTTAGGGAAGTAATGGCTAGTTTTTTTAAAGCGTGATTTTTCTGATGAACGCTCTTCTTTTGTTAAAAAACCATCACCATCTTTGTCTAATTTGGCGAATTTTTTTTCAGCCCATCTATTCTTGGCATCTAAATACTCTTGTTTGCTGACTTGACCATCATTATCAGCATCCATTTTTGATTTGTTTTTTTTAGCCATTTTTTTATGACTGGCCTTGGTGTTATTTTTAAACTCTTCCTTGCTGACCACGCCATTATTGTCAGCATCCATTTTTTTAAAGCGTTGTTCCATTGCGATATCAAACTCTGCTTTAGTGACCTGATTATCACCATCAGCATCAAACTTATTAATAAATTTACTTAAATGACTGCC
This sequence comes from Methylococcales bacterium, assembly GCA_023134955.1. Classification (GTDB taxonomy): domain Bacteria; phylum Pseudomonadota; class Gammaproteobacteria; order Methylococcales; family Methylomonadaceae; genus QPIN01. The sequence continues at coordinate 5,912 of JAGLUC010000085.1, forward strand.
TTGCCCTTTTTTTGGCTGATAGGCAAAAGAACTACTGCTAAAAATGGCTGTTGATAAAAGAATAGCTGTTCCAATGGTAAATTGCTTTTTCATTTTTATACCTTGAGGTTAATTGATTGTAGTGATAATTGTTTTTAATCATCATCGCCTGTATAACGCTAACTGTGAAAAAAACTGTCTATTTTTATTTAAATATGTTTTGTAGACCCCCCCCCTTCGACTCGATGACAATCGATAGCTTATAAAAGAAAACAGCATGATTTAAATCGTGCTAAGGGCTATACCCTTACGTATAACTCAGTTTTAAACGGGTATAAACCCAATCACCTAAAATAAATACAATTAGAGAAGCGCCTAGCAATGGCATAAAGACAGAGAAACCTATTGTTGTACCAAGTAGCCATCCTGGTTGTTTATAATTTCGTGGTAGTTTTGGCGCACCCAGCTTGCCTTTGGGGCATCTTTGTAACCATAAAACAATACCAGAAATTGCCATGAAAATAAGCACTAACGTGGTCACTAAAACCAAAACTAGATTCCATACCCCAAAATATTCCCCTCGATGTAACTTGATGCCATAACTAACCGACTTCGCCAGCAAAGGCACTTTGTTCCAATCACTGGCAGCTAAGACTTTTCCAGTATATTGATCAAAATGCATAGAAGGTCTTTCTGCCGGATCATCTGAGTTACGTTGAATAGCATATGTATCGCTAATATTATGTGGGATTTTCACATTCAATTCGCCTTGATAGCCTCGGTTTGTTGCCTCGGAAATAACCTTGTCGATTGAAATTTGCTCTGCCCCCATAAAATATTTTGATTTTATTTCTCTTGAGTGAAAGCCTGCGGGTGCAGACATTTTTAAATCACGCTGAACCGTATGAAAAGCTTCACCCCATACATCAGTCCACGGTAAACCACTGATGATTAGAAAAATAATAAAAAAGGAGAAGTAAAATGCAGGAACGGCATGTAAATCGCGCCAAAACAAACGTTTATTTGTTTTTAAGCGAGGGATTAATGTTCCCATAACGCCTGTTTTTCCTCTAGGCCACCACATAATAAGTCCGGTAGTCATTAACATGCCTACCCAGCAGGAGGTTAATTCGACAACTTTAGTCCCGATCTTCCCTGTTAATAAATTACCGTGCAGGTCTTTCATAAAGCCCATTAAACGATCACTGCTTTTCAGAGTACCCAGGATGGCTCCTGTATAGGGGTTAATAAAGACGCTGGTTCTTTCCTGATTCATCACCATAGGTAGTTTTTCGGGGCCATCACCGACCCATTCCATGCTGGTCTGTATAGGTTTATGCTGATGTTTAGCCTTAAAAATGATTTCTACACTGCGTTCAGTTTGTGCATAACTTTTATACGTTGCCGCTCTCATCTCGGGTACTGCTAATTTTGCTTTTTTCAGTAACACTGAAGCAGGTAATACTTTATTTGTTGGATTTACAAATAATAAATCCTGATACATATAGTCTTCATATTCATCTTCAAACAAATAAATACAACCACTTATGCTTATTACCAGAATAAAAGGAATAAACAATAAGCCACAAAAAAAATGCCAGCGAATAATTAATTGATAGAGCTTACGGCTAGCTGCTCGTTTTGCGATAGTGGAATCTAGTATGGCTGTTTCAGGCATAATAATTTTCTAATTAGTAAGAAATTGCTTTTTATTAACAAACTAGGACTACCTATAGAAGCAACCCTGTTTATTACTTGTATATGGATAAAGAACTACTTAGAAGTTATAAGCAATACCGCCGTATAGCTGTAGGCCATCCACTGTTCTTATTGAGCGCACCCCAGACCTAGTGCTATAACCAACTCTATCCTCTTTAACATCACCAATATTCAAGGCATGAAACCACAATTCATAAGGCCCTTTATCATAAGTAAGTCGTAAGTTAATTCGTTCATCTCTACTGAAACGACCTTGTGGGTCTTTAGAGGCATTATCAAGTGTTGTATAAGAGGTAGATGAATCCACCTCCAGCTCTATTGCCAAACCTTCCAAAGGCATGACTGCCACACGCCCATTAATATGATGTTCTGGAGAGCGATTCATTTCTTCGCCACTTAAATCATCACCATTACTATCAATATATCGTTTATAAATATTACGCGCATAGGTATGGGTAACACCAAGTCTGATGAAATCAAAAGGCTGATATTCCAAAACAGTTTCCACACCCTGAATAGTTACTTTTCCTGCATTTGCATTCATATCCACACCTAGCAAATCTCTATTGATTATATATTGATTAATGTCTTGATGATAATAAGAGGTATCGTAAGTTAGGTCTCTATTGAATAAAGGTAAAGAGCCTCTTAACCCAACCTCGAAATGCTCTGCTTCTTCTGGGTTTAAGTTAGGATTATTACCACGCCCCGTATATAGCTGGCTTATTGATGGCGCTAAAAACCCCTCTCCATAGGCAAACCATACTCGATGTCTATCAAGGAAATCATAGCTGATACCAGCCTTTGGGAGTGTAGCTGAAAAAGAAGCTCTGTTTGCTGTTACAACACCACTCTGAGTGGTATTACTTTGCTCTAAATCTATACTTTCGTGACGGACACCAGCAGTAATTTGTAAGTTTTCTATGGGTGAAAACTGAACTTGAGCAAATCCAGCATATATACCAGTAGTTCCATAATCTTTTGAAGACTCCTCCATACCAGATCTGCCCATTTTTCCGGGATTAAAATCATCATTTATACCGTGGTATATATCTGTACCCATAATAAAATTTGAATTCCAAAAATCAAAATCATGTTTATAACTTATTTTCCCATTAATATCAGTAGTATCATCGTCATGAGAGCCACTAAAGCGAGAAATACCAGAGGATTCAAGAAGGCGGATAGTAAAGTTGGCATCTAAATGGTCTGCATCGGTAAAGTCCCGTTTATAGATAGCTGAACCTGTAAAGGTCTCTTCATCAGAGAAAGTACCATCTTTACCTATTCCGCTATCATCAATAATAAAGTCAGGCTCTTCCAAATCACCCGGTACTGTTAGATGTTCTTTTAAATATGAGCCTCGTAAGATTAAAGAGGATACTTCATCTGGATGGAAAATAAATTTAGCACTGGCTTGGTGTCTTTCCTCTCCTGTCTCTTGTATGGTGGTATTTCCAAGATTATCGGTAATGTTTGTTTGATCCCGATAGGCACCTATATTCCATGTATTTAAGTCAAATAAATAGCCGACACCCTTTAGCTCTCCTTGCGAGCTTACACCTCCACGGTAGCGATCATGATTTCCAGCTTCTACCCAGAAACGAGTATTTTGCTCAGGCATAGAAACAGACCCTTTACTGACTACGTTAATAACTCCACCAAAGGCATTGTTTGCATGTAATGCAGAAACAGGGCCTTTAAAAATTTCTATTCGTTCAATATCCTGGGCATTAACGCTGTCTCCAAAAGCCTGTGTTGAACCGCTGAGCGGGCTTGTTAAAGCCGCACCATCAACCATAGGAATAGTGTATGACTTGCTGCCATTAGGAATGCGCAAATTTCGCACTTGGGTTTCACCTGGAATCCTGTCCAATAATTCATCGGGGTCAACAAATTTTAAACGCTTCATTTCCTCCTGATTAACTATTGTAGAAGCAACTGGCAGCGTTTTAATATCAATACCACCCAGTTTTGCATCCAGTACTTCTGCAGTAACAGCCATGGTATCAAGTGTTAATGTCGATTCACCTGGGTCTTCAGCAAATACAGTACTGGAAAATGGGAGGGTTAAGATGGGTATTATAAGTAATTTTTTTATCATTCCTTGTCCTCATGTTATGAAGTATCGAGATTTAAATGTAATCAATTTCTTACATAGCAAAATGTATGCCAATAATAGGATAAGGGGGGAAGTGAGAGGGTTGGAGGGTTTTGAAGTGTTGAGATTTGAAGCTATATTTATTTGTATATAAAATGTGTTATTTGGCCTATAAAAGCAGGGCAAATGCCCTGCTTTTTAGATTTATCCCGTAATTGTCCCAACACCTAAAATAATTAATAAACAGGCACTCGCACGTTCTAAGGTTGATCGCCAGACTTGCATGATTTCTCTAATGCGTTGACCAAAATATGCCATACCAATACCAAATACTAAAGCAGGGACTAGCACTGCGCCAACCCCAAAACTAAATCCCAATAAAAATCCCGAAGAAGTACTGGCTGTTGCTGCAGCTGTTAGCATAATAGTGGCAAGAGGCGCACAAGGTGTGGCAGCCATTCCTACGCCCATAAAAAATAGACCACTTGGCAAAAAAGGATTATCTTGAAGTTTAGGTCTACCGTGTGAGCCACAGGCTAATTTATTACGATAAGATCGCCAGAAAATAAGCACTCCTACCAAAACGGTTGCGCCACCCAGCAACCAGGCAATCAATGGCGTATGAATTATTTCTTCTATTGACTCACCAGCATATCCCGATAATGCGCCTAATGCGCTATAGCTGCACATTCGTCCCATAGAAAAAGGTAAAATAATTTTCCATGAATCTCTAATGCCACCCTGTTTGGATAAAAAAACGGGGCCTAAGTAAGGTAGGCATGTAATCGTACATGGGCCAATACCAAAAACCAAACCAATGATAAAGACAGTGGGTAAATTAAGTAGGTAATCACTCATTTGCAACCGCTGCTACAGCTTGTTCCGCAACTGCTTGCCGGTTCTTCTGAGGCAATGGGAATGAGTGGTGATTTACCCAATAAAATATCTTTTATACTCTTTTTTTCTTTAGGCTTGAGGGCTGGTTCCATTTCGACTTCCTCAGTATCTTCCTCCTTCTCAAAGAGATATGACTCCTGACCGATAATGGCCGCACCATAGGCTGTTGTTACCTGTGGAAACTCAGGAATAACCAGCCGTTTTCCCAGTTCATCCTCCAATGAAGCCACTAAACCTTTATTCAGCGCTGGCCCGCCATCAAAATAAAGTAGCTCTTCTACACCCACCCTTTTGACTAATCGAATAGTTCGCTTGGCTATTGAAAAATGAATGCCTTTAACGATTTCTTCACGTCCATGTCCTTTCCCTAACAGCCCGATAATTTCTGACTCAGCAAACACGGCACAAGTGGCATTAACTGCAGCTGGCGTACCTTGCGCGTTATAGTGAAATTCGCCTAAATCTGTTACTTCAATCTCCAGGTTTCTGGCAGCCATATCCAAAAAACGTCCTGTACCAGCTGCACAGCGATCATTCATGGCAAAATTACAGACATTGCCATCTTCATCCAAGCTAATGGCTTTGGAGTCCTGTCCACCTATATTGATAATGGTTCTGATGGTTCCAAATGGCTTACCTACTTGTTTGGCACCAATGGCATTAGCTGTAATTTCACTGATTGTTTCATCTGCATCCTCAAATAATTTACGTCCATAGCCTGTGGTTGTTAAATAAGTAATATCTTTTCTTTTTAAGCCAACTTCATCTAGCAGGGCTAGAAATGCGGTTTGTGCATTTTTGTATACTAAAGCCCCAGTTTTTGCAACCTTGCTACCTATTATTTGTCTGTCTGAATCAGTCACTGCGACTTTAACGGCCGTTGAACCTATATCAATACCTGCAAAATATTCCATTATTGTCTCCTACTTCTTGCTTTTAATGATTCCACAAAGGCTTCTATTCTTGTTGATAATTGCCCGCCTTGACTGGGACTGTAATCTGTTTCTATGTACAGCATAGGGATACCTTCTTTTTCCATTGCTTTGGCGACACTCCGTTGTTCCATTTCATAAACCCCGCAACCTGCAAAGGCTTGGTAAATCACACCATCTGCATTTGATGAGCGAACTAGCTCTATCAATCGACGGATTCTGTCATCATTCATGGTAAAAATAGGACAGGTACAAGATTTTAAATAGCGGTCTGCCACTGCATCAACCATGTCATACATAAACCATTCATCCACTGATACCATGTCATTTAACAGCCGATTAGATGAACAAGTTTCATCCGCGACAATGACTGCGTCTGACTGTTCAATCATCAGGGGAACTTTTAAATTGGGAAATACCGGCGGAGAGCCTGTAAAAACAATGCGAGGTGATCGTTTTCCAGCGGTGTTATATTTATCTATTACCCGTTGATCAATTTCATCAGCCAGTTTTTCTGTTGCTTCAGTCCAGCGATCTAAATCATCAAAAAAGAAGGCATTGGTGACCACAAACATATCTTTACCCAAAAAAGGTAAAGGCGTTAATTTACGCGATTCGTTGAGTCGGTGATAAGCATTCTGGGCGCGTCCAATTTTGCTAATGGTTTGCTTTAAACCTTTTTTAGTAACTTTCTTGCCAGTAATCTTACCAACTTCTTTGGTGAACAACCTGACCGAACGTCGCCAATATTCACGGCCTATTTCAGATTCTTTTACCGGTGGCAATTCCATGTCGTAGACTTTATATCCCATTTCACGCATCATACCAGCTGACTTCTTTTTCTGGTCGCAGGTTGTAGGGTTAACAATGGTTTTAATTCCAGTACTGTAGGGATTAGTTTTACTTTTTAACATCCCTAGTGAGGCTTTAACCAATGAGCAGGATTTAGCCGGCATAAACTCTGCGCCAACTTCTTCATCGGTATAAAAGCCATTACACATTCGTACTGGCGTACCGCCTGCCGCAATAATAATCTCATCAGGCACCTGTACGCACATGGTACCTATCATTTCTTTATCGGGGTGGGGTTTTATACCATTGCAATAAACATCTCTAAAGAGGTCGTAAAAATATTGCATGGCTTTAGGGTTTTCGGAAAAATCTTTTTCGATAACATCCAATACTTGCATTGCCTCCATGCCTTGGTGGCGGACATGGCGCTGCTGGCTGTCTTCAATTTCTCGCTGTTCTGTTTCAATCGTCATTTTTTTCTATCCCCATCCGTTTATTGAAGCCACCTCGAGTTGCTTCAAACACTGTTTTCCCTAAAATGTCGACTTTAAGTGCGCCTTCTTCTGGGCAGGCTGCCACACACTTTAAACACAAAATACAGT
>JAGLUC010000086.1 GCA_023134955.1 Methylococcales bacterium
TGTCATATAGCACAATTCTTAATGCGATATGACACACTTTAATAACGCCCTTAAAAACGCAATTTTAATATCGTATATATAAATCAGTACCTTAAAAAACTGGCATGGGGCTTGCTATATTGGAAATGATCTAGCAAGTTAGTTCGATTCTAAAAAGGATAAAAAAAGAAGCATGATGCTGCAATTAGGAAATATCGAACATGGGGGAAGGGCTTCCCCTCCACTGCCAAATGCTCTGACCAGCTAATGACAGTGACTCCGTTAGTGTGTACTTAACCTTAACTAACGAAAACCGGGAGAAACCCTACATGAAACATTATACAAAAAAAGCTCGCCAAGCGGGTATGACTTTAATTGAATTAACCGTTGTGCTATTAGTATTAATCGGTCTGGCTGGATTGATGATTCCTTATGTGTCTGGATTTGTTTCTAAGACGCATGATTCTACGGGTTCTAGCAATGCTGCTCGTGCCAATCAATCTATCTTGCAATATGAAGCTCAGTTTTTTAAAGCACCTAACAATCTGGAGTCATTAATTAATGGCGTAGCTGGTACTGTTGCTGCAACTGATACTGTTTGTACCACAGCATTAGCAACTAATATCTATTGTAAAATGATGGCTACAGGTTTTTATACACCACTTACTCTTACTGCAGATCATGTCGCATCATTAAATGCTGCAAGTATAACTCAAGTATTAGATAACAACCCTGATACGACAGATGCAACATTTCAATCTGTAAATACTGCACCAAGAACATTTATTGCAACTGAATTTCTTGCTGGTGTTTCCGCCACTCCTAGTGCAGGTATTACCACTGTTGCTGATCATTTAGTTGAAGCATTTGGTGGACAGCAATCTGATTACGATAACACTGACGGTACTGTTGATGGTGTTGATGGTTGTTTTGATTATGTTGCTTTTGGTATTGGTGATGCAAATTCAATGATTGGCCGCACTATGCAAAGCGCACCTATTCATTTTGCAAATACTGCTGATATGGGCGCAACTAATAAATACAACCGTTTTGTTGCAGTTTATAAAGTTGATGCAAGTAACGTTGCACCTTGTAGTGGCGCAGGAACAATGATGAGAGAAAAAGCCAAATTCATTGGTGTTGCAATGTCTATGGCTAGTATGTCAGGTCATCTTTGGGGTGTTGGTGCAAGTACAGCTCATGCTTGGAGTAACCTAGCTGCTGAAAATAACAATTAATACTTAAACACGTAGCCCGTATGAAACGATAGTGTATACGGGGGTTGGGGCTACCTACCTCCATCCCCCTGTATTTCGCTATCGCTACATACAGGCTACATTGAAATTATTTGAACAAGGCGGTGTTATTCAACCGCCATCTTAATAACCGAACCACAAATTCCCTCTCTTCATTTGTGGTTCGATTATGTTTAACAAGGATTGTGAAGACGGGCACTAATTCCATCATTATTGTATTGATGGATGACCGCTTTAAAGCCCTCCCTTGATGGGGAGGGTTGGGTGCATGGATGCAGAAGGTAGAGCAACGCATGGAGCAGTTGCTAAATTAATTCTTTATTCTTTTCTTTACATCTCTTAAAAACAAAGAGAATAAAAGAAAATTGAACAAGAGAATTGTTTTACTTTCTCCTCACCCAACCCTCCCCATCAAGAGAGGGCTTTAAAAGACAGGGAATTTTGTTATAGATATACAGCAAGTAGCCCGTATGAAACGATAGTGTAATACGGGGGGTGGCAATAACTACCTACCCCCACCCCCGGATTTCGCTATCGCTACATACAGGCTACATTGAAATTATTTGAACAAGGCGGTATTGTTCAACCGCCATCTTAATAACCGAACCATAAACTCCCTCTCTTCGTTTGTGGTTCGATTATGTCTAACAAGGATTGTGAAGACTGGCTACCCACAAGGTAACTAGTCTCTTTAAAGCCTTCTCCTGATGGGGAGGGTTGGGTGGGGAGAGATTAAAATAAAGTTTTTATTCCTTTTTAACATCTCTTAAAAACAAAGAGAATAAAGAAATTTGAACAAGAGAATTGATTTGTTTTCTCCTCTCCTCTCCTCTCCCAAACCCTCTCGGCAAATGCTCCTGCATTGCTCTACTTACCTACATCCATGTAGGCATCCAGCAGGAGAGGGCTTTAAAAGACAGGGAATTTTATTATGGATAAACAGAAACAGGACAAGGATGCCTGTTTCTTCTATTGCAGTAGGCTTTTTTTAAATTTAGATTTAACAGAGTTTTCTGCAATAGCTTTTTATTACACCCACACCTCGCCCTCACTTTGAGGGCTTTTTTTTAAAGTTATTTTTATGCAATTACCCAGCTTTACCAAACGTCCACCTCATACCCTGTTATACATTACAGAAGATAAAACTTTTCGTATTGATACAGATCGTAAAGGTATTATGTATGGTGAGGTGCAAGTACTTGATATTAGTTGCGAGTCTAGCAATGGCTTACCTACGACTATTGACAGTATTATCAGCCAATCTCCTATTATGGGGAAAAAAGTCTGGATTCTTTATAAGCAATTAAATACTTACCAGCTTACTTTACCAGCCGTTCAAGTGGCAGGGGTTGAAGATGATATTTTGCAACAGGCATTACAATTTGAATATGAGGCGTTAACAGGCAATACCTTAACTAACAGTCAACTGGCTTATCATTTTTTAGGTACAACTGATGAAATGAGCAGTTACTGGATTAATATTATTGCTACTGAAACCTTAGATGCTATAAAGACAAAACTCAAAAAAGCCCGTTGTACATTAGGTGATTTAATTCACTCTGGTGGTTTCCCTGGCCTTTTGTCAGCTACGGATGATTCCAGTTGGCTACGAGTTGAATGCTGGTCTAATGCTGTTTTTGCTATAGCGAAAACGCCTGAACAAGGCTTGTCTTTACAAATTTTCTCTGCTGAAAAAGATTCTGACTGGCAACAACAAGTTGAGCAATGGATGCTGGATATTGGCTCGGCTGATAAATCAGAAGCAGTGATGAATCAGGATTATGAATATCTCCCCGATACTGATGAGAGTTTTCATTTAACTCTGGATGGGGCACTGGTTTTTTGGCTGGGGCAATGGGCGCAGTATTTAATTACCGAAAAACAACCCAATATTCCGCTATTAAATAAAAAAGCCAGCATCAATATGGAGCTGGTTTACATTATTGGTGGGGGTGTTATCGCTGCTTTTTTATGTGCTAGTCATGCTTTATGGCTGATTTATCAAACCAATGAATATATTTATCAAACCGAACAATTAACAAAAACGGAAAAAGATTTAAAAGGTTATCGTGACGGTATTAATAAAAGTCGCGATAAGCTTTCTACTTTGCAAAAACAGGTTGATACCTTGGGTGGCAATATTAATGTTATCCCGTCTGCTATAAAAGGCTTGCAACAACGCCCTGCTGAATTATTAAAGCATTTATCTTTAGCTAGTCCAGAAGATGTGGTGATTGAAGAGGTAAAAACAGTGGGGGCTCAAATCATTGTTTCAGGCGTTACTTTAGAGGCAAATTTAAGCAATATTTTAGCAGGCAAGATTGAAGCTCCAATGCTTAAAGTCGGCTGGAAAGTCACCCCACCCACAAAAAAACAAATGTCTCTTTTTAGTAATGGGGGGCCGTGGAGCTTTGAAATGATTATTGAAGATTTAGGCTTGCAGGGGTTTGTTAAGGAGTGAACATGACCCCAGAAGAACAAAAAAGAAATCGCTTGTTAGCCCGTATTTTGCCAGGTATGGCAATTACTGTGATCTATTTTATTTTTATCAGTGGCATATTGTCAGAAAAAATGACCAAAGCCGAGGATGCTTATACTAATCTGATGCGTAAAGGTATTTCTCCAGCATCAGTCCCTAGCGTCATTAAGCAACAAGATCAGACTCGTACACAAATTAGCACATTAGAAAAGCAACATGCTGAATTTAAACAGAAATTAAAAGAGTTGGCTGGTTTTTTATCAAACACTACGCCTTCCAATGAGTCTTCAACTTTATTGTCCAGTATTTTATTAACTCATCATATTAGGGTTAAAAATGAGCAACGAGAAGTATTTTTAGAGGCTAATTTAAGCCCAGCTTTAAAAGAGGTTTGGCAATGGCTTAAACCTGAGTCTAAAGAGGGTAAAACAACTGATATTTTTGTACAGCATTTATCTTTAACGGCTAGTTATCAAAATATGTATTTAGCTTTAGCGACTATTGCTCAGGGGGAGTTAAAAGCCATACCCGTTTCTTTTACTATGTCAGAAAGCAATGAGGCAAGTGCCATTAGTGAAGATTTAGATTGGGAGTTGTTGTTATGGATGTAAAAAACTGATGACTACTTCTAAGTCAGGTTTTTCCCTTGCCAGTTGGAATAGCACCCCTAATAAAGAGCAGGATCAACGAAATCAGCAAAGAATTAAAACTATTAATCACGAAGCGACTATTTTTGCTGAAGATATTATTTCTTTATCATGCACTGTTTCTGATATGTCAAAAGCAGGGGCTATGCTGGTAGCAAATACCCCGAACCTCACTATTGAACAAGATGTTCCATTGACCGTTAGCATTCAATCGGCTGGTAAAAAACTAACACGTAATGCCATTGTGCGCTGGGTAATCATATCTAATGATGAAATGCGTTTTGGTGTGCAATATGTAGATCATGTCAAATTAGAACCTGCAACTCACCAATTAGATATTGAACAGGTAAAAATTGATCCAGCTTGTACATTACGCATTCCTTCCAGTCTTGCGGTACGCAGAAAAGTGTTGCCTTTTTTGGAGCAACAGGGCGTTATTCATGTTGCTTGTTGTAATGTTAATAATATCAGCATGGTCAATACCATAGAACGGATGATTAAAGCACCTGTTGTGTTATGGAATGTTGAACAGGAAAAACTGGAAAAGGTTCTAAAACAGGTTTATGGCAATAGTCAGCCTGCTCCAATACTCCCTGGAAAAGCCAGTGCTAATGATGAGAAAACCTCAGATGCTGTTGATTTAGGCGATAAATTACTATATGCAGCCTATATTCGCGAAGCCTCTGATATTCATATTGACCCTACTCATAAAGGTGCGCGTATTCGCTTTCGAGTTGATGGGCAATTAGAAACTTATGATTCTATTCAACAGGATATTTATACTGAATTAGCCAGTCGTATTAAAGTGATGGCTAACCTGGATATTGCTGAGAAACGTGCGCCTCAAGATGGTCGATTTAGCCATCAGTTTGTCAGTGGTGGCAAACGAATAGATATGCGAGTTGCCACTTTACCTACTAAATACGGTGAGCGTATCACTATGCGTTTATTGGCTGTGAATACCGAAGGGCTTACCTTAAATAAGCTAGGATTTACCGATAATAACCGCACCATGATTGAGCGTTTTTTACGACGCACTCAGGGCTTGATGATTATGACAGGGCCTACAGGGAGTGGTAAAACCACCACCTTGTATGCCTCTATCCGATTATTACTGGCAGAACGTGATGTCAACATTATCACTGTTGAAGACCCTATTGAGTATGAAATTAATGGTGTTGCACAGTGTGAAATTGATCCAGCATCCGATAAATTAGACTTTGCCAAAGCCTTACGAAGCATTTTACGGCATGACCCCGATGTAGTGATGCTGGGTGAAATTAGAGACAAAGAAACTGCTGATATTGCCATTAAAGCTGCCTTAACTGGACACATGGTTTTAGGCACACTACACACCAATTCTGCCGCAGCCACAGTCACCCGATTAATTGATATGGGTGTACAACCTTATTTAATTGCCGCAGCTTTACGTTTGGCCGTTGCTCAGCGCTTATTAAGACGTTTATGTACCCATTGCAGAATTTCTCGCCCATTAACGGAACAAGAAGCCATCTCAATTTTTCACCCCGAATTAACGGGTACACAAGTTTATGACCCTACAGGCTGTGTTTATTGTGGAGATAAAGGCTATGCAGGGCGAATAGGCTTGTATGAAATTTTAGAGCTTAACGAAAGCTGGGCAAGAGATGTAGCTGATGAAAAGGGGGAGGCAGTACTAACTGACAATATGCGTAAATCTGGAGTACATAGTTTACTGGATGATGCAATTGAAAAGCTGGTATCTGGACAAACATCATTTAGTGAAGTATTGCAAATTGCATCGTCTTGGTAGATGTTTTAAAAAAGTTGTCTTAAAAGCCCTCTCCTGATGGGGAGGGTTGGGTGGGGAGAAAATAGATTAATTCTTTTTCTCAAAATGCTCCCAAATATAAAAAGACTGAAAAGAAT
>JAGLUC010000087.1 GCA_023134955.1 Methylococcales bacterium
GTTTTCGTGTTAATGCCTTTAATCAAGAACGAGGTGCTGCTGCCGTTTTTAGAACTATTCCATCGGAAATTTTATCTTTAGAGGATTTAGACGCACCACGTTTTTTTGAAGAACTTTGTAAAAAACCCAGAGGTTTGGTACTGGTTACTGGTCCAACAGGTTCGGGTAAATCAACAACGCTTGCGGCGATGGTTAATCATATTAATGCCAATGATTATGCCCATATCTTAACCGTAGAAGATCCTATCGAATTTGTACACGAAAGCCAAAAATGTTTGATTAACCAACGGGAAGTTCATAGAGATACACAAAGCTTTAATGCCGCCTTACGTTCTGCACTGCGGGAAGATCCAGATATTATTCTAGTGGGTGAGATGCGAGATTTAGAAACCATTCGTCTGGCTCTATCAGCTGCTGAAACGGGTCACCTGGTGTTTGGTACATTACATACCACCTCTGCAGCTAAAACCATTGACCGTATTATTGATGTATTTCCAGCCGCCGAAAAAGATATGATTCGTTCTATGTTATCTGAATCATTACAAGCGGTTATTTCTCAAACACTATTGAAGAAACTGGGGGGTGGGCGAATTGCAGCACATGAAATCATGGTTGGCACTGCAGCTATTCGTAACTTAATCAGAGAAGCAAAAGTCGCACAAATGTACTCCGCTATCCAAACAGGTAAAAAAGACGGTATGCAAACATTAGATCAAAACCTTAAAGAACTGGTTGACAAAGGCCTCATCACTTCTAAAATCGCACAGTTTAAAGCCGTTAATAAAGATATGTTCCGTTGATATCCTTTTTTACACAGGCTAAACGGAGTATCTTCGCTCCGTTTAAGCCTTTTATTTTCTCTGTTGTTTTATTGTTTCATAAGCTTTTCTAATCTGTTGGGTTTTTTCCTTAGCTATTTTCATCATTTCTTCAGGTAAGCCTTTAGCCACTAATTTATCAGGGTGATGCTGGCTCATCAATCTCCTGTATGCTTTTTTAACCTCAGCATCTGATGCGGAGCTAGACACACCTAAAATTTCATAAGCATCATCAAGCATATTTTTTGTAGCTAGCTGCTGACTATGTCCATAAAATCGTTGCTGGGCCTGAAAGCCTAATTTAACTCGCTCATACTCAAACCTGGAAATACCTAAATGCCTGCAAATTTTATGCAATACCTTTTCTTCAGACAAATCTAAAACACCATCGGCATAAGCAGCTTGTATCTGTATTTCCAAAAACATACGAATTAAATGTGTCCGCCTATGACACTCTCTACGAAACTGATTCAGCACGTCATCAATAGGAAAATTAGCCTCTTTACCTTGTTGAAATAAATTAATCGCTGCTTTTTTCATATCACCCGCTAAAGCTAATTCATCCATAATTCGCTTCGCCAGCTTAATTTCAGCTGGGGTTACTTTGCCATCCGCTTTTGCTATATGCCCCATGACTGAAAAAGTAGCGGTAAAAAAAACCATTTGTACTCGATGCTGATCACCAGGACTTAGTTTTTCATCAAGCTCTAACCCACTTAACCCAGCATCAAACTGATGTCCTAATGATGCACCAAGGATTGCTCCTAAGGGCCCTCCCATCATAAACCCAAATGCTCCACCAACCACTTTACCTAACCAACTCATGTCATTCTTCCTGTCAAAATAATATCTGTCATAGCCATCTTATCATTATTATCTCTCACTCATAGTTGATGATAAAATAGTTATCTTCAGCAATAATTTTATTTATCAGGCTATTATGAAGGCTCCAACTGCACTTTTTGAATCATCCATTTCAAATTTAAAATTACTCTCTCGCGGCAAAGTTCGTGATATATATGAAGTTGATGACAAGCATCTATTGATTGTCACAACCGATAGATTATCTGCATTTGATGTGGTACTTCCTGACCCTATTCCAGGTAAAGGTCGTGTATTGACTAGCGTTTCCAATTTTTGGTTTAAAAAAATGAAACATGTCATTCCTAATCATTTAGCGGACTTAAACTTAGAAGACATTATTCCTGATACAACAGAGCGCAAGCAAATTACTGGTCGATCCATTGTTGTTAAACGCTTAAGCCCTCTTCCTGTTGAAGCAATTGTTCGCGGTTATTTAATTGGTTCCGGCTGGAAAGATTACCAATCTTCCGGCGCAGTATGCGGCATTACTCTACCGACAGGTTTACAACAAGCTCAGCAATTACCAGAAGCGATCTACACTCCGTCATCAAAAGCAGCGGTAGGAGGGCATGATGAAAATATTACTTTTGAACAGACTATCGCTCTATTAGGCGAAGAAATTGCTAACAAAGTGAAAAAGGTGAGTATTCAGCTTTATACAGAAGCTGCTCAGTTTGCCAAACAACGGGGTATTATTATTGCCGATACCAAATTTGAATTTGGCTTAGATGAAGATGGAACCTTATATTTAATAGACGAAGCACTTACCCCAGACTCATCCAGATTCTGGCCAGCCGAGCAATATCAAATAGGTAGCAGCCCAGCAAGTTTTGATAAACAATATATTCGTGACTACTTAGAAACACTAGATTGGGATAAAACAGCACCAGGACCTTCTTTGCCTAAAGAAGTAACAGAAGTTTGTGCCGCTAAATATGCAGAAGCTGAAGCTAAGCTCACTCAACCCTGATTTACTCTCTTTTTCTGAATCTAACAGAATATTACAGCTTTTATGGAAAAGGAAATTAGATTTGACTAAAAATCATCAAAGTAAAGCAGTGTATTTAAGTTGTGGCAGAGAATTAGAACGTTATTTGAATTCACTGAAAATCAAAGTTACCTGAAGGCATCTATACACTTAAAATGTTCGATAACTTTATCGTCTATAGGGATGTGAGCAAGAAGAGGAAGCTTTGAAAATCTTGTTAATAATCTACTATTGACTGCGATTTTCGTCTTGCACTCAAAAACTTTAAACGCATATCTGCTCAGCCAGAATTAATAGCGGTATCCTTGTTTACTATGAAAGTAGGGCTAAAAAGCCCCACTCCATATAAACAGCAACCTTATCTACCAAATATTTTTTTTGCTTTTGGTGTTTTTTTATTCTGTAAACAAAAATAAGCTGCCTCATCAAAACTCATTTTTAATGATTGAGTACTTTTCTTTTCCACTAAAAATTTCTCAGCTTCAACCGCTGTTAAATTTCTCATGATTCTAGTGGCAATACATAAACAAGGTTTAGTAAAACGTTTTCTATCATTTTCTTTATTAACTGAATTTCTAACTTCTCTTTCTACGCACTGCTTGGCAAACTTATGTTCAAATGTATGTTTTTTTAAATTGCTAACTTCTGAACCATGAGAATGGTCAAAATAAATCTGTTCCTTTTTGGTCGTTTTTTGTGGTTTGTCATCCGAACAAGCGGTTAAAGTGCTTGAAATAAACAAGCTGACTAATAGAACTACAATAGTTTTTATTGGCATTTTTATCATTTATTGGTAGTAAAACACTAAAATAGATCTGAACTTTATCATTTTATGATTTTTTTTTCTAGCCATATAAAGATAACTGTTATTTAAACAGTCCTGATTATGTCAGGGGTAAAATAGATTAAAGCCTTTGCACGAAAGAGATAATGTATAAGCTGGACAGAAAATTTATCCTATGAGATTCCTCAAGTCTGGTATTTTTCCATAGTTTGTAAATCTTCTAATGCCTTGCTAATTTTACTTTGTACAGCATCATCTATTTCATTGATTTTATAAATTTTTTCTAATAATCCTTCTGCTACCAATGCCTCTTTAACCCAACGTTTAGTCATTCTGTAGCTACTTGCTATTTTAGCCACCTCTGCTGTTTCTGGATGTTTTATATTTCCACTGAGCAATTTTTCAGCCTTAGCTTTAGTCTGTTTAATCACTACTTTAGTTGCCAATATGCCTTTTTCTTCTTTCAAAAAAGAAACCTGATCTTTTAAAGACTTACTTCTTTCATTTTTTTCACTCGTGATAACACTGTGAATTACATAAACTGCATATATCGTTATCAATACAAATACTATCTCTGTCATAACCAAGCCCTCTTTAATTTATTATCGCTATATCAAATAGCCTATAAACCAGATATATCATCAGGAATGCAGGCTTTGCCCAAATTATTATTTCATCCAGCCCAATTTAGATCTAAATGTTTCTATGTAATCGACCTGAATAGTTTTAACTTGAGTAATTATTTACCAGCACTTCTGTTTTTTTGCTAATACTGGTAAATCCATTCTTAAACCCATGGCATGATCATTAAATAACTTTTTAATTAAAGGTGTTTGATTAATAATATTCATGCCGATTGAGCGCAATGAGATTAATGGCAAGGCGGTGGCTAAAAAGGTTTTGTTTATCACATCCATGCTGGACATCATTAATAAATTATCGCCTTTACGCCAGCGTTCGTATTGTCTTAAAAACTTCTTGCTTGATAGTGGTCTGCCCTGCTGCTTTGTTTTGATCACTAATTCAGCTAAGGCAGCTGCATCTAATAGCCCGGCATTGGCTCCTTGTCCTGCTAGTGGGTGCATGGCATGTGCCGAATCACCCATTAAAGCAAAGCTTTCATCGGTATAGCTATTGGCATATTGAAACCTTAGTGGAAATGCTGCTCTTGGCTCTGTTTTTTGCATTTTTCCTAAAATACCCCCTGATGCTTGTTCTAGCTTTTCTAAAAAATCAACATCATTTAGTTTTAAATAGGCTTTGGCTGTGGTTGTTTTTAGAGTCCAGACAATGGAACACTGACCATCACTAAGAGGTAAAAATGCTAATGGCCCTTCATCCAAAAAGCGTTGCCATGCTGTGAGTTGATGGCTTTTTTCTGTGCTGATGGTAGCAACCAAGCCATCTTGCTGATAAGGCCAGCCTGTTACATCTATGCCTGCCATGTTGCGTAAACTTGAGTCCCGCCCATCAGCGGCAATAATTAAATCAGCCGTAAATTTTCTATTATCTTCTAAAACTAATGTCCTGCCTTTTTCTGCCATTTGCATTTGTGAAACTTTGGCATCACTAATACAGGTTGCAGAAGGTAATGTTTCTAATTTATCCCACAATGCTGCAACAGTGACACGATTTTCTACGATATGTCCCAGCTCATTAAATTCAGTATCGGCACAATCAAAATGCAACTCACCATCGGCTTTTCCATCCCACACTCGCATATCTTTATATGGGCTTATTCTACGTTGAGCCATTCCTTCCCAAACACCAAGGGTTTCAAGAATATTCTGGGATGCTTTGGTTAACGCCGACACTCGTAAATCAACTGAATCATCCGTCCATTGTCGCTGTGGGTTAAACATATCCAACAAGGCGACATTAATACCTCCTTGAGCCAGTGCACATGCAGTTGTTGCGCCAACAATGCCACCACCTACAATAATTACTTCAAAATTATCAGTCATTTTTATCTCAATTTTTTTATGGGTTTATGCCATTGTATTAATCGTCCCAAAAGTTCTGGCAGGGTGTTTTGACACTCTTTTATTAACACATGTTGTAGCCCGTATAAAACGAAGTGTAATACGGGGTTTCGAGGCATCGGTTTCGCCGTATTACGTAAACTTCATATGGGCTACTTTTTCATTACTGCGAATACTTTTGGAACGATTAATATACCAATTGAAAGACCATGC
>JAGLUC010000088.1 GCA_023134955.1 Methylococcales bacterium
ATACTTTTGGAACGATTAATAGTAAGCAAATAAAAAACTTTAATTTATATAGTGCCCACCCTCGGTGTAATTGATAACACCCAAGACCCTATGTTAATCACGCAGAGAAACGTGCTCTCTGTTGTCTAAATAGGTTTGGTAGTCTGCCTGTGATCTACGAATGACCTCATAGGCTTCTTCGCGTCCATAGACATCGGTTATTTCACAGGAAACGGGTTCGCCAGGTAAATTTTTATAGGTTAAAAAATAATGTTTTAAGCGATTGATATACGATTTAGGGCAATCGCTGACATCACTCCATTGCATATAAAACTCATCACCTTTCATAACCGCTATGATTTTATCATCCGCTTCCCCTTGGTCAATCATACGGAATCCGCCAATAGGGATTGCAGGTAATATAATGTTGCCATGACTGACACTGCGTTCACTTAACACACAAATATCCAAAGGATCTTGATCGCCTTTGCTAACAACCACCCCACCAGATTTATCCCGCGCATATTCAGCTACTTTTTCACCACAATAGGTTTTTGGAATAAAACCATAAAGTGTAGGAATGGCATTAGAAAATTTTTGCGGTCTATCTATTTTTAAATAACCACTGTCTTTATCAATTTCATATTTAACAGTGTCTGATGGCACAATTTCGATAAATGCGGTGACAATTTCAGGTGCTTTTTCACCTGCACTGATTCCATGCCAAGGGTGTGCTTTGTGCTGTAAATTCATTGATTAAAATCCATATTAGAAAAGGGCTGACAATAAAAGTTAACCACCTGTTGCACTCATATGCCTTAATATAATGGGTTGTTCGTTTAGATTAAACTCATGCTTTTCTGGCTTAATCTTCATTGATTCAATAATAACTCGCTTAAGCTTTTCCATATCACCTGGGTTTGCTCTTATTACTCGTTTCAAATCAACTGAATGTTCATTTCCTAAGCAGAGTAATAACCGCCCTTCTGCAGTTAATCTAACGCGATTACAGGTACTGCAAAAATTAGCACTATGGGGGGAAATAAAACCTACTCTGGTTTCTGTGCCTGTAACATTCCAATAAACCGAAGGCCCTCCGGTTTTATCAAGAGTCGACTTTAATTCAAATTGTTTTTCTAAATCAGACTTAATTAAATCGCTGGAATAATAGACTTCTTCTCGCTTATGGCTATCTATAACACCCAAAGGCATTTCTTCTATAAAACTAATATCAATAGCATTATCAATGGCAAATTTTACTAAATCAACGACTTCTAAATGATTGCGGTTTTTTAAAATAACTGCATTTAATTTTATTCGCTCAAAGCCGACTTTTTTTGCCTGTCGAATACCTTTAAGCACTTTATTCAAATCACCTGTTCGGGTAATTTGTTTAAATTTAACCGCATCCAAGGTATCTAAACTAATATTAATTCGTTTAACACCAGCTTGTTTAAGCGACTCTGCTAATTCTTGCAGTTTGGAACCATTGGTGGTTAATACAAGTTCATCGAGTGAGTCAATTTTACCTATTTTTTGAAATAACTCTAATACACCTTTACGTACTAAAGGCTCCCCTCCCGTTATACGTATCTTTTTAACGCCCAATTCTGCAAACGCCTGGCTAATGAAGTGAATTTCTTCCAGAGTTAAAATTTGTGCGCGTGGCAAAAATGTCATTTCTTCCGACATGCAATAAACACAACGAAAATCACAACGATCTGTAATGGAAACCCTCAAATAATCAACCGTTCTGCCAAAGCGGTCAATTAATTGGGTTGTTTGGGATGGACTACTCATAAAACCAATTAACAGCTAAACTATTTTGATGATTTTAGCATAATTTAACAATCATTCTCGCATCTACTCTCGTGTAACGATAAAATGGCAAAATAAATCCAATTACCCTTAACTAAATATGAAATTTAATTTTTTCCTTTTAATAGCCATCTTATTTTTTTCACCCTACAGCTCATCTATTGAAAAAACCACTATTCGGCTGGGCGTTCTTGCCTTTGGCACGGTTAATTGGGAGTTAACTACCTTAAAAAACCAGCATCTTATTGATGATGCTAATTTTCAATTAGAAATACACCCTGTTGCCAATCCTCAAGCTGGCAAGATTGCCTTACAATCGGGTGCTGTGGATATAATTGTTGCTGACTGGGTTTGGGTATCCCGGCTTCGTTCTACTGGGTCTGACTTTACCTTTTATCCATATTCCACGACTTCAGGTGCTTTGATTGTTGCTGAAAACAGTGCTATTCAATCAATCAAGGATTTATCGGGTAAAAAATTAGGTATTGCTGGTGGAGAGCTAGATAAAAACTGGCTGTTATTACAAGCATTAGCCCAACAAAAACAATTAGACCTTAACACTTCAGTTGAAAAAGTCTATGCTGCGCCACCATTATTAAATCAACAAATTTTGCATCATCGTGTGGATGCTATTATTAATTACTGGCATTTTGCTGCTAAATTAGAGGCTAAAGGTTATCGCCAACTGATTAATGGTCAAGAAATTTTACAAGAATTGGGTATTTCTGAAACAGTGCCTACCTTAGGTTATGTTTTTAATCTTAACTGGGCAAATCAACATAAATCACTGGTTAATGATTTTTTAAAATCCACCCGGTTAGCTAAAAATAAACTGTGTGAATCTGATGAGGTCTGGCAACAAATCATCCCCTTAACCAAAGTTAAAGATAGCGTCACTCAAAACAAATTACGTGAACGTTACTGTGCCGGACGTATAAAGCAATGGGGTAAAAACGAGCAACAGGCAGCGACTAAAATTTACGCTATTTTACGACAATTAAGCAATAACAAACTCACTGGAAATTCTGAGAATCTACAACCCAATACCTTTTGGACGATTGATTAAGCATCATGACATTTATTATGCCGATTGTTCCTAATAAAATTTTAGCCATATTATCGTTTTCTTTATTAATTGTAATATGGCAAGGTTTGGCGATTTTTATTAACGATAATACCCTGCCCACCCCTGCCTTGGTGATTCAAGTTTTTTGGCAGGAGATTGAATCTGGTCAATTACCTCACCATTTAGCTATTACTTTACGTCGCTTGCTGATTAGTTTTTCAATTGCTATGTTACTTGGCTGTGCCATTGGTATTTTATTAGGTAGACACAAAAAACTGGATGCTTTTTTCGATAACTGGCTGGTTATCTTTTTAAATATTCCCGCCTTAGTGACCATTATTTTATGTTACGTCTGGTTTGGTTTAATCGAGTCAGCCGCTATTTTGGCTGTTATTATCAACAAACTACCAAATGTTATCGTCACTATTAGAGAAGGTTCTAAAGCTTTAGACAAAGATTTGCTAGATATGGCTCGTTGTTATAATTTCAGTAAGCAGAAAACATTTACTCACGTTATTTGGCCGCAACTACACCCTTTTGTAATGGCTGCCACACGTTCTGGATTAGCCCTAATATGGAAAATAATTCTGGTTGTTGAACTGCTGGGACGTAGCGATGGCATGGGTTATCAGCTACATTTGTTTTTTCAATTATTTGATGTTGCCAGCATATTAGCCTACACCATCGCCTTTATTGCTGTCATTCAAGCCATAGAAC
Organism: Methylococcales bacterium; assembly: GCA_023134955.1. GTDB lineage: Bacteria > Pseudomonadota > Gammaproteobacteria > Methylococcales > Methylomonadaceae > QPIN01. The sequence continues at coordinate 3,581 of JAGLUC010000088.1, forward strand.
TACTGATTTTAAAGCCACTTGATAAAAGAGCATTACGGTGGCGACGATGACTGATATTCATATCGACATCAAAAATAAAACCTATATTACGGCAGATGCTTGCCAACATACGGCTATTAAAGATTTTAAATTATCACTGACCTCAAATGAATTTGTCTGCTTGGTTGGGCCATCAGGTTGCGGTAAAACCACCTTGCTTAATATTATTGCTAATCTAGACTCACAATACCAAGGTGAAATTTCATTAGCTCAACAATATACTCAACCTAAAATTGGCTATATCTTTCAAAATCCTCGACTGCTCCCTTGGCGAACAGTGCGTGAAAATATTGAATTAGCCTTACCTGTAGAGCAATCAAGCGAAATTGTTGACTCATTACTAGATGCCATGCAATTAAGCAATATTCAACATGTTTATCCTGAACATTTATCATTAGGCATGAGTCGTCGCGTCTCTATTATTAGAGCCTTCGCTATTAACCCTGATGTGTTACTAATGGACGAGCCCTTTGTTTCTTTAGATGCACCCACAGCACGCCAGGTAAGAGAATTATTAATTAGTCTATGGCAACAACGACCCCATACTATTTTATTTGTCACTCATGATTTACGAGAAGCAATTACACTGGCTGACCGTCTGGTGTTTCTGTCACCCTCACCTATGACAGTGATTAGCGAAATCAAGGTCAACATTGCTAGAGAAAATCGAGATGATGAATTGCTTATTGAAAACTTTCGCCAGCAATTATTAACCGCTCACCCAGAAATTAAAAATTTGCTGTAATTCACAGTTACAAAATCGCTCTATAAAACAGTTGCAGATAAAAATCAAATACACGATACTTAGGAACGCGCACAAAATAAGTTCAACAACTGACTTGTCTTTTTGTCTGTCTTCTTCGTTGTGACAACAGTTACGTAGCTGGCTATGCGCCAGTTTCCACGCCTTGAAGACAAACAAAAATCCCTCGCCAGTTGTCGAACTTATTCCGTGCGTGTTCCTTAGCATAATACGTCACCCTTAAACAGGTGATTATTTACATAATGAACAATGTATTCATCTCACTTTAGCGGAATTTTTAAACAATGAATAAAAAGATAACAGGTCTATTACTCGCAGGTATTGTTTCAGCACCTTTAACAACATTTGCTAATAGCGATAACAGCAAATATCCAGCAACTAATTTTCAACCCAAAGTGATTTTTGCTGATGAATCGGCAATAGCAGCAAGCTCATCAAGTTCTTCCAGCTCTGATTATCCTGCAACTGATTTTCAACCAAAAGTACTTTACTCTACCACATCATCTTCAAGCAGTTCATCGGCTGAAACATCATCTTTTGACCCTAAATACCCAGCAGCTAATTTTGAGCCTAAAGTTATTTATCCTTAAGGCTCTTCTACGGTCTTATGTATAAAATATAAGGTCGATAATCATTTAATTGATTGATATTAAAACTATTTTTTAAGTAGGAAGAGCGTCTGTATTATGCTCTTTCTACATCAGGCTCAGGGCAGTTTTTTCAACCCTTCACCATCCGCATCAATCCT
>JAGLUC010000089.1 GCA_023134955.1 Methylococcales bacterium
GAACGAATTAGCCGTGGGGAGGAACTAGCGACTTATGCAAACTTGTTACTTTGTGAGGGACATGAAGAGCCGTATGAAGCGAGAGTTTCACGTACGGTTCTGTGAGAAGCTTGGGGGGAGGTTCCACTTGCTTACTCGACCAATTCAAATGCACACGGATTGCAAAAAGTAGCACGCTATTTTTGCTTTCGCAAAAGTCGCACCACTTTTTGCAACCGATGATTTGAGACGTTAGATGCCAGAAATAATAAAATCTATTGCATCAGTAATTTCATATCTATAGCTTTCGAGAGAAATTAATTTTGTTTTTAATATCGATCTTGGAACAGAAGTCATCTGATGAGTTAGTAAAATATAGCTCTCATTATTGATGTGCAAAGTTGGACATAGTTTTTTTGGCGAAATATTATTTATCGATGAAGGTTTCGATAAAGGAATAACTAGACGTGAGTTTAAGTCATCAAGCAAAGAATTTTGAATATCTATGAAATATGGGTAGGTATCATTCGATGAATCATCTTCGTTAATGTATACAGTAAATTGACTCATTAAAAATTCCTATATTTATCAGAGAACAATCCATTTTTCTCAACCAATTTATTTAAAGAATCAATGGCTTTTTTATTATTACTCAACCATTTTTCTCTCTCAGTCTTTCTCAACTCACTTTCAAGCGCATGCTCAAGTGTTGCAGATAAGTTAATCTTCTGCTTTCTAGCTTTAGATAGTAAATCGCTATTAACACTTAGGTTAGTAGGTTTTTTGGTTGCATTTTCATCAAAAATTCGTAGCATGTTATTTACCTCAAATATAGGCGCATACAATATACGCATAAGCAATATAGCAGAGATAAATGCATCTAACAATCCGTGATTTGCGACGTTATGTTCAAAAAAGTAATATTCAGAACTTTACCATGTTAAAATAAATTCCAATATTATTGGAGACATAAAAAATGTCAGCAGTATTCAAGCAAGTCATTGAAAATCTTTCTTCTGATGAAAAGGCATTAGTTGCTCATTGTCTTATTTCTTCGCTAGAAATAAAACATGATGACAGCGTAGATGAAGCCTGGGGAGAGTTAGCTAAGAAAAGATTGCTGGAGCTTGAGTCGGGTACTGTAAAAGGTGTTTCATGGGGTGATATAAAAAACAATATAAAAAAGCAGAATGCCTGAAATTATATTCCACCCTGATATTGAACACGAGGTAAAATCTTCCTACATCTGGTATCAAAAACAGGCAGAGGGGTTGGGCGAGGATTTTTTGACCGAACTAGAAACGGGGTATGAAGCTATATTGGAACTCCCCAATACCTGGCCTAAGTTTAAACAAAATTTTCGTCGATTCCTGCTTAGCAAATTTCCATTTTCGATTATCTATCAATACAACGGGAAAACAATATTTGTTGTTGCTGTCATGCATAACAGCAGGAAGCCTGGTTACTGGTTAGAAAGAGCATAGCCTTGCATTCTCGACTATCATCGCATCAGTTATTATAAGATATAAAACATTGATCCGTAAATTTCACGATGCCAAAAAAAAGACGGCGAAGATTGGACTTGATACCAGAGATAAACGTATCAGAAAGGCACGGCAGTCACAAAAGAGTATAGAAAATGCCATTTAATGTTACTCTGGCCCCGATTATTGTGACCCCTATTATTGGCAACGGCAAAGCCTTATGCCGGCGTCACACTGACTTACAAGCAGCTTAACTTACTGGCATTG
>JAGLUC010000009.1 GCA_023134955.1 Methylococcales bacterium
AGATGGGAGCTTTTAATAAAGCTAAAACACTGGCTCAAAAACTATCTGCTACAACTAGACCTGCTCAAAATAGACCGAAACGCTCATCCAAAAATAGAAAGCTTGATTTATTAGTCATTGTTGCCTCAACGGGTGGGCCTGTTGCCATACAAAAAATATTACCTCAGCTTCCAGCAAATTGTTCATTTCCAATATTGATTGTGCAGCATATGCCACACAATTTTACCAAGAGTTTTGCAGAAAGGCTCAATCATCTGAGTCAGGTGACTGTAAAAGAAGCTGTTAGTGGTGATAGTTTAAAACCAGGCGAGGCATTATTAGGGCCTGGAGGTATGCAAATGGAAGTGAATAATATTGCGGGCAGAAAAATAGTTAAAATAAGAGAAAAACAAGCGGGTGAAATATACAGTCCTTGTGCGGATATAACGCTATCGACTATTGCTCAAGTTTTTTTTATGAATGTTGTTACCGTTGTTTTAACAGGAATGGGGGCAGATGGAAAAGAAGGTGCAATAAAATTAAAGCAAAAAGGGCTTTCTATTTGGGCTCAGGATGAGGCTAGCTGTACTATTTATGGAATGCCGAAAGCCATTGTAGATGCAAATCTTGCAGATAATATTTTTAATTTAGATGAAATTTCAAATGAATTTTCAAAATTAAACTAATCTTAAGCTATTCCTTGTACGTTTCTTTACCAGAACAATATAAAAAAACTAAATTTTATTGAAATGACGATACGCTTAATAGAAACACCCATTCCATTGGGGTTATTAAAATAATGGATATTTTAAGTATTATTGGTATTTTATTAGGCTTCAGCGCAATTTTAGTGGGAAACTTCCTGGAAGGTGGGCAGTTAGCGGCTTTAATTAATTTACCTGCTTTAGTTATTGTGTTTGGCGGTACTTTAGGCGCAACCCTGTTACATTTTTCGCCTAAAATTATACTTTATAGTATAAAAATCTTATGGTTGATTGTTCACCCAAGAAGAAACTTGCTTGAGCAGCAAATTAATAAAGTTGTGAAATGGAGTGCATTAGCTCGAAAAGAGGGCTTGCTGGGGTTAGAAGTCGCATTAGATAATGAAAAAGACCCATTTGCAAAAAAAGGGTTGCAGTTATTGGTAGATGGCAATGAACCAGAAGTTATTCGAGATTGTCTGGAAGTAGAGCTTAACACCATAGAAAATACTGAGATACAAGCAGCAAAAGTGTATGAAGCGATGGGCGGATATTCACCAACCATTGGTATTATCGGCGCAATCGTTGGCTTAATTCATGTTATGCAAAATTTGACAGATCCTGAGTTATTAGGAACCGGTATTGCAACGGCTTTTGTCGCCACAATATATGGTGTTGGCTTTGCTAATTTACTATTTTTGCCTATAGCTAATAAATTAAAGTTTCAAGCTTATGCCTTATTACAGGCTAAGGAAATGATGCTGGAAGGAATTACTGCTATTGCAGAGGGTGAAAATCCACGAAATATAGAGTTGAAATTATCTGGTTATATTCCATCTATCAATAAATAGTTTTAGACAAATTCAATTAAGGAACGCACACGGAATAAGTTCGGCAACTGACGAAGTATTTTTGTTTGTCTTCAAGGCATGGAAACAGGCGCATAGCCAGCTACGTAACAGTTGCCACAACGAAGAAGACAGATAAAAAGACAAGTCAGTTGTCGAAATTATTTTGCACAGGTTGCTAAGCTACTGAAAAGTAATTTTCTGGTAGAGTGGGCTTTTGTCCGCTCTACCATATTCCACTCCATATTTACGTCACTTTTAATTACACCCGAAACAAATAGTTCTGGCTACTATACTAACTATACCCTTTTAGACAGTTGCAACTTGATAAATCAAAAAAATGGCAAGAAAACGACGTAATAATTTTTTTTTAGATGATACAGAAAGTCATGAGCGTTGGCTAATTTCATATGCGGATTTTATAACATTACTATTTGCTTTTTTTGTAGTGATGTATTCAATTTCATCAGTTAATAACACTAAATATGAACAATTGTCTAAAGTGCTTGGAGATGCTTTTTCCATAGAGAATAATGCAAAAAAGCTTGTTGAGCCTATACAGATTGGTGATATACCGACAACCATTAGTCCTATTATATTAGACACGCCCACAACGGAAGAAACTGATAAACAAAGAGAACTGAGCGATGAAATTCGCAAGGAAATGCGGCAATTACAGTTAATTTCTGAACAGTTTGAAGATGTTTTACAACCTTATATTGAAAGCCATTTAATTGAAGTTAAAAAGAATGATTTTTGGGTTGAGCTTGAAATGAATAGCCAGTTATTATTTTTAAGTGGAAAGGCCGGCTTATCAAGTAAAGCAACACCAGTACTCAGAAAAGTCGCTGAAGTAGTCAGGCGTATGAAAAATGTTATAAATATTGAAGGACATACTGATAATGTGCCAATTGAAACCACTGAATTTCCATCAAACTGGGAGTTATCATCAGCCAGAGCCACGAGCGTGGTAAGAGAATTTATTCGACATGGAATTTCACCAGGGCGATTGTCTGCGATTGGTTATGGAGAATTCCATTCTGTTGCCGATAATAATGATGAAAGTGGGCGTATAAAAAATCGGCGAGTAGTCTTAGTATTAATGTCGCAAGCATTTTCTCGTTATGGCATGAGTGATAAGGAGAGAGCTAGAATTCTGAATTTAAAAACATCTGTTGAGGGTGGAAAGGAAAAGTCAGTTGATACAAATGTTCTGTAATATAAGGTCATCATGAAAATATGGGCAGTATCAAACCAAAAAGGAGGAGTAGGAAAAACAACCACCGTTGTTTCTTTGGGTAGCCTGTTGTCTGAATGGGGGTTTAGAACCTTATTGGTCGATTTAGATCCACATGGCTCTTTAACCAGTTATTTCAAGATGAACCCTGATGAAATAGAGTTTGGTGTTTATAATTTATTTCAAGATACAGGACAAAAAAAGAAAAACATTAGCCCCAAACCTTATATTGTTAAAACAAGATTTGAAGGTTTATCGGTTTTACCCGCATCCACTGCGATAGCAACACTGGATAGACAAGTAGCTTCTTTGGGTGGGATGGGATTAGTTATATCCAATGCATTAAAACAGGTGGCAGATGAATTCGATTATGTCATTATTGATAGTCCACCTATGCTGGGAATATTAATGATTAATGCACTGGCCGCATGTGAGCATTTAATTATTCCCTCTTTATCTGAACATTTGGCATTAAAGGGCTTAGAAAGGATGCTAAATACCATACAAATGGTGTATAAATCGAAAAAGATTTTTTCTCCCTATACCATTGTTCCAACTATATTTGATCAGCGAACTAATGCAGCCCAAGAAAGTTTGACTATTTTGCGACAAAAATATCCAAAACATATTTGGAAATCAGTGATTCCCGTAGATACAAAAATAAGAGATGCAAGCGTCAAAGGAATACCTGCACCAATATATGATCCAGGCTCTAAAGCAGTTGAAGCTTATGCTGATTTGTTGGAATTATTATTGCATGAGAAAACAGAAGACAAAAAAATGGCAATTAATTAATGCAATCAAAAAAAACAGGTCATCAGGTTGTTAATCAAGAAATAGCATTAGATACGTACTTAAGTACGCTTCTTGGCGATATTGTGTCTGAGCAAGCCGAAGAGCAAACAGTTGAGTTGCCAAAAAAACAACGGTTGATTGATAAACTGGATGTTGTAGCGAATCCTCAACTTGAAGTGAATGAAAAACTTGCAGAAAGCATTAAGCCTTTAATGATAACGCCAGACTGGACTCAGCATGAGTTTCAAGCCTTATTTTTTAAAGTGGATAAACTGATTCTAGCAACGCCTTTAATTAGCTTATTAAGAACCGTAAAAACAGATAAAAAACCAAGATTAATTCCAGGTCAACCCTCCTGGTTTATGGGGTTGCTTGATATTAATGAGCAGCGAGTTGCCGTTTTAGATACTGGACAGCTTATTTTAGGCAAAGTAACGGGTCAGCAAAGAGATTTAGAACAACAGCCTTTTAAATGTATTTTGATTACACATGATGGTAAATGGGGGCTGGCATGTGATGAAATTTTAACAATTGGAAAATTAGAACCAGAAAAAGTACGCTGGCGTGCTAATAGAAAAAAAAGACCCTGGTTAATAGGGACGATTATTGATGAGTTAACCGCTGTGATTGATGTTAATGAATTAGTTCCCCATAGAAAGGCAAGTTAGTAAAAGCTTATTAATTTTTCTACTAAAATGAACAACATATATTATATTGGTGAGTAAGCATGAGTGAAGAAGATAAACAGAATGATCCTATTATGCAATGGGTTACCTTTCGTCTGGGAGATGAAAAATATGGCATCAATGTTATGCAGGTACAGGAAGTATTAAGAATAACTGAAATTGCTCCTGTACCTGGTGCACCGACTTATGTTCTAGGTATAATAAATTTACGGGGTAACGTGGTAACAGTCATTGATACGCGTAATCGATTTGGATTAATGCCCAAAGAAACAGATGATGCTTCTCGTATTGTTATTATAGAAACAGATGATCATATTATTGGCATTTTAGTTGATAGTGTTGCAGAAGTTGTAGAATTAAGAGTTTCTGAGATTGAGACAGCTCCCAATGTCGGTAATGATGAAACATCGAAATATATTCAAGGTGTGACCAGTCGAGACAATGAGTTATTAATACTCGTAGATTTGAATAAATTTTTAAGTGATGAGGAAAAACAAGAACTAGATATGTTCTAGTGTTATTTTTAGACCTTATAGAGGAGGAGTATATGATAGAAATACAAGCAGTATCTCCATCTTATTCTGTTAAAAAACCGAATAAAATTATTCGTGACCCAGCGTATCAACCAAAGAAAAAACAAGCAACTAAAGAGCAGCTTGAAGATGAAGAAGACGTGCAATCTAGTGAGCAATCAGAAAAGCAACACATTAATGAAATTGTTTAATGGATAATCCGTTATTAATTGTTCTTTTTGTTATTACTATAATAATAGTAAGCGTGCTTGTTTGGCTGCTGCAAGGGTACAAAAAACTCAAACAAGATTATCGAATACTGAGCAACTCTATAAATCGTAATACTAATGATATTACCGGACTTTGTTCGGCAGCCGTTTCTGTTGATACGCGTGTGTCAGATAATAATGAACAATTAAACGGCATTATGGAAAAAATGACAGATATTGAACAAAATGAACAGCATACAAACCTGCCCTATCACACAGCAATACAAAGAGTTCGCAATGGTGCCAGCATTGATGATTTAGTTCAACAATGTGGATTAAGTCAAGAAGAAGCGGTATTGTTAATACGGTTACATGGTGATAAATAGTAAAACTAAGTTATGAA
>JAGLUC010000090.1 GCA_023134955.1 Methylococcales bacterium
TGACTCTGCTCTTAAGCCCTCTCCAACAAAAGAGGGCTTAAGAGCTGTATCAGTCATTTCATGCTGAATAGTTACAAATACAATTGGATTGGTTTTATTCATCTTACCAGATGAGGAGGGCTGGAAATGTTAATGCTTTTGTCTTTTTACGATTTGTTACAGATGAGATAGATTTTTTCATCTAAGTTATAAATGCTTTGATCGCTCTCAAGCTCTCCCTTGTTAGGGAGAGCTTGGATGGCAACTGCATGAATGCAGGAGATAGAGCAACACATGGGGCGGTTGCCGAGAAGAAATTAAAGTAATTCTTTCTACAAGTTTCTCTTAATTGATGCAAGGAAATGAAAGAAATATTGAACGTCTTACGCTGATCAAGCTATCGCAGCACTATCAATATAAATATCAACGCCTGCACTTGGTGAAATTGATGCTACAGGTAAGTCAGCACCTTGTTTCCATTGTGAAACAGGCGTTTGTTTTGATTCTCCAGTTACTATGAAGAAACATTTTCGTGTATTAGCCAAAGTTTTTGCACTGAGTGATATTCTGTCTGAGGGTGGTTTTGGTGAGTTGTATACCTCATGCACAGATTCATTTTGATCATGTTGCTGACCAGGAAATAAGCTAGCAGTATGTCCATCTTCTCCCATGCCTAATAATACTAGATCGAATTGTTCTACATTGGCAATCATTTGACGATATTTTTCGGCGGCTTTTACTGCGCCTAACTCCGTTGGCATGGTAAAAATATTACTTGAAGGAATTGCTACTTTTGATAACAATGCCTGCTTTGCCATGATGCTGTTTCTGTCTTTATCATCGGCTGGCAAGCAGCGTTCATCACCGTAATATATCTGCCATTTTGACCAGTCTGTTTTTGCATCAACTAATTGTTGATAGATTTTTTCTGGGGTACTGCCACCAGCTAAAACCAGTTTAAATTTACCTCTTTCAGCAATCGCAGACTCAGCACTTGTTAATATTTGTTCAAGTACTGCATCAGCTACTTGTGCCGCTGTATCAAATTGATGCCATTGATTAATTTTTTGCATTTTTATTACTCACATTCAGGTGTTAATGAGTGTCGCCAATGTTGTTTCTCTTTGTCAAATAGACGCTTACACTCTTCTGGCCCCCATGAGCCAGCAGCATAAGTTGCAATGTAATCCCGTTCTCCTGACCATTTTTGTAAAATAGGATCAACAATCTTCCAAGAACATTCCACTTCATCCGAACGCAAAAATAAAGAACGGTCGCCTTCAATAACATCCAGCAATAAATTTTCATAAGCATCGGTATGATGCTCATCACAATTTCGATAACTGGCATCCAGGCTGGTGAGTCGTGTGCTCATTTCCAGACCAGGCTCTTTGACCGTCATTTCTATACGAATACATTCTTCTGGTTGTATCCCCATCAATAACCAGTTGGGACTGGTGCATTTAACCTGAGTATCACGGAAAAATTGCAAAGGCGGTTCTTTAAAACAAATTGAAATAGTCGATTGAGACTGAGCCATGCGCTTGCCTGTGCGCAAATAAATAGGCACATCTTTCCAACGCCAATTATCAATATACAACTTCAATGCCGCATAAGTTTCAGTGACGCTATCTTTTGGGACATTTTCTTCCTGTAAATAACCATTAACCTTTTCATCATTATGATTGCCACTTGAATATTGTGCACGAAAGGCATGGGCATTCACAGCCTCTTTGGGAATCGGGCGAATGGATTTTAGAACCTTAACTTTTTCATCACGCAATGCCTCGGCTTCCATCGAAGCTGGTGGTTCCATAGTTACCAAGGTCAATAACTGTAATAAATGGCTTTGCACCATATCGCGCATTGCTCCCGATGTATCATAATATTGCGCTCTTGAGCCAATGCCAAGCTCTTCTGAATGAGTAATCTGGATATGGTCAATATAATTACGATTCCATAAAGGCTCTAACATGGTATTGGCAAAACGAAACACTAACAGGTTTTGGACAGTGCCTTTGCCTAAGTAATGATCAATCCGGTAAATTTGATCTTCTCTTAAGTATTTACCTATCCGTTTTTGTAAAGATCGCGCACTGGGTAAATCATAACCAAAAGGCTTTTCGATAATAACCCGGCTCCAGCCAGCATCTTCTTTTAATAAACCTGCATTACTTAGTAATTCTACGGTATCACCAAAATCAGAAGGGCTAACCGCTAAATAAAAGGCTTTGTTCTGTGGAAATTTTTTAGCGTCATTAGCTACTTTCGCTAAATCAGTATAACTTTCAGTCTGTTTAATATCGCCTTTATGATAGTGCATACGCTCACAAAAGCGTTTAAAAATAGCCTCATCCAAGCCATTACGTACCTTGGCTTCTAGCATATCGCGGACTTCAGATTGCCATTTTTGTTGATCCCAGTCACGACGACCCAGCGCAATAATTTTACTGCCTTCTGGCAGCAGGTTTTCAACATCTAAATGATATAAGGCGGGCATTAATTTAATGCGCGACAAATTTCCTGTCGCGCCATAAATAATATAAGTACAAGCTTCTGCTTTCATCAAACTACCTTATACGTTGTAAGTAGACGATGAAACATTTCCACCATGTCCAGTCCAGTCGGTATGGAAAAATTCACCGCGTGGCTTATCGGTACGTTCATAAGTGTGGGCACCAAAGTAATCACGTTGCGCCTGTAATAAATTAGCAGGCAATCTGGCTGTGCGGTAACCATCAAAATAAGCTAATGCCGATGAGAAGGTAGGTGTGGGAACATTGAGTTCAATACCTAAAATAACTGCTTTACGCCATCCAGCATCAGCTTTAGTCATAGCATCTGAAAAGAAATCGGCTAATAATAAATTGTCTAACTCAGGGTTTTTCTCATACGCTTTTTTAATATCACTTAAGAATTGACTACGGATAATACAGCCACCGCGCCACATTAAGGCGATGTCGCCATAGTTTAATGTCCAGTCGTATTCTTTTGCTGCTTCACGCATTAATTGAAAACCTTGCGCATAAGAAATAATTTTAGAGGCATACAAAGCATCATGAATGGCTTCGATCATGGCTTCTTTGTCACCCGAGAATGTAGACGGATTTTTGGGTAGTAATTCTGCGGCTTTTACACGTTGATCTTTTTGTGCCGATAAACAACGAGCAAAAACTGATTCAGCGATCAGAGTTAAAGGAATTCCCATGTCTAATGCATTAATCCCTGTCCATTTTCCTGTACCTTTTTGACCCGCAGTATCTAAAATAGAATCGACTAATGGCTCACCATTTTCGTCTTTGTAGGCAAGAATATTGGTGGTAATCTCAACTAAATATGAATCTAATACCCCTGTATTCCATTTGGCAAAAATAGCTTGAATTTCATCAACTGATAAACCTAAGCCTTCACGCATTAATTGATAAGCTTCGCAAATTAACTGCATATCGCCATATTCAATACCGTTATGCACCATTTTGACATAGTGACCACCACCATTATCACCTACCCATTCACAGCAAGGGTTGCCGTCAACTTTGGCACTGATTGCCTGAAAAATAGGTTTTACTGCTTCCCAGGCATCTTTATTTCCACCTGGCATAATTGATGGACCATGTCTTGCACCTTCTTCACCACCTGAAACACCCGTACCAATAAACAGAATATCTTTTTCTGTTAGATAATCTGTGCGACGGTTTGAATCAGTATAAAGTGAATTGCCACCATCAATAATAATATCGCCAGCAGACAATAAAGGCAGTAGCTTTTCGATCCAAATATCAACAACGTCCCCAGCCTTAACCATCAGCATCACCTTACGAGGGGCTTGCAGGCTATTAACCAGTTGTTCAAGAGAATGTGTGCCAACAACTTCGGTTCCTTTTGCAGACCCCTCTAAAAATTCATCAACTTTGCTAGTGGTACGATTAAAAACAGCCACTTTGAATCCATTGTCATTCATATTAAGAACTAAGTTTTGTCCCATTACAGCAAGACCAATTAATCCAATATCCGCTTTCATTTTTTTCTCTTGAGTGATAGTTAAATAAGCCTTTTATTTTATCATGTTGAAATGCTTCAGGGCTTAATAAAATCAAAAATAACGATGAAATTAATCTCGTTTTATACTTGCACCAATAATGTGCTGAATGTGTGTGAAAATGGTGCTTTTTTATTTTTCGTTCGCAAGTTATTTGTTGTTTCCTTAATTCAATGTTACTACATCAAGGCTACATCGCTAGCACCCCGTCATTGTTTATTGATAGCAGTTTTAGCTAGCTGATTGACTGGCTAAATAGTCTTCATAAGTACCTTTAAAGTCGACAATACCCGTTGGTGTTAATTCTAGTATTCGTGTTGCTATTGATGATACAAATTCTCTATCGTGACTAACAAAAATTAGAGTGCCATCATAATTTTCTAAAGCTAAGTTAAGTGATTCAATAGACTCCATATCCAAATGATTGGTTGGCTCGTCTAATAGCATGATGTTGGCGCGTTGTAACATCAGTTTGCCAAATATCATACGGCCTTGTTCACCACCGGAAAGTACACTAACTTTTTTGCTAATATCATCTTGAGAAAATAACAAGCGACCTAATGTTCCTCGGATAACCTGGTCGTCATCTGTTGGTTTGCGCCATTGTTGCATCCACTCTATCAAGCCTAAATCATCTTTAAAATCAACAGCATGGTCTTGAGCGTAATAACTTATGTCTACATTTTCAGACCACTTGACCGCACCCGATGTGGGTTCTGTATCACCTACCAAACATTTTAATAAGGTGGTTTTACCTATACCGTTTGGACCGATAATGGCAACACGCTCACCCACTTCGACCATTAAATTAAAGTCAGAAAATAACTCTTTTTCATAGCTTTTTGATAATCCTTCAAGCTCAAGGGCTAAACGATGCAGTTTTTTGCTTTGCTCAAAACGAATAAAAGGATTTTGACGGCTAGAGGGTTTTATTTCTGCTAAATTGATTTTACTAAGCTGTCTGGCACGAGAGGTTGCCTGTTTAGATTTTGAAGCATTGGCAGAAAATCGACTGACAAAGGCTTTAAGTTCTGAAATTTGCGCTTTCTTTTTGGCATTTTCAGACTGTAATTGCTCGGTTACTAATGTAGACGCGATCATATAGTCATCATACGAACCTGGATAGATACGAATTTCACCGTAGTCTAAATCAGCCATATGAGTGCAAACACTGTTTAAGAAATGTCGATCATGCGAGATAATTACCATGGTGCAATTACGCTCGTTTAAAACACCTTCTAGCCAACGAATAGCATTAATATCCAGGTTGTTTGTAGGCTCATCAAGCAACATAATATCAGGCTCAGAAAATAGCGCCTGTGCCAGTAATACCCGTAATTTCCAGCCAGGAGCAACTTCACTCATCAAACCGTAATGTTGCTCAACAGCAATCCCAACGCCAGCCAACAATTCACCTGCACGCGCCTCAGCAGTGTATCCATCCATTTCAGAAAATTCAGACTCAAGCTCTGCGGCACGCATACCATCTTCTTCAGTCATTTTTGGATTGGCATAAATAGCATCACGTTCTGATTTTACTGCCCATAAAGTTTCATGCCCCATGATAACGGTATCAATTACAGCGTATTCTTCATAAGCGAATTGGTCTTGTTTTAATTTACCAATACGTTCGTGTGGGTCTTTTGACACATTACCTGCTGAAGGCTCTAAATCACCCCCTAAAATTTTCATAAAGGTAGATTTACCGCAACCATTAGCGCCAATAAGTCCATAACGATTGCCGTTACCAAATTTAACGGAGACATCTTCAAACAGTGGTTTGGCGCCAAATTGCATGGTGATATTTGCGGTTGTGAGCATTATTTTTGTTCCAAGTGAATAGTGGCAATAGCTACTGGTTTAATCTACAGAACAACCAAAACGCTATTGCTGGTAAGTGTAAAGTTATTAAAGGGGGCGTATTCTACGTGTTTTTTATGATTAGGTCTGGTTTTTGTTAAAAATCTGTAACTTATTGATAATCTCCTAGGTATACTGGTTTAATCGTTAACTTAAATGAGCTTGTTATGAACTTATTTTTTAAAAAAGTGATTGTCGCTAGTATCTTGTCAGCACTGTTGTGTCCGGCTTCTTTATTTGCAGGTAATAAAGGTGGTAAACGAACCGTTATTGCTGGGGTCGGTTTTGCAACACCCGAATCAGTTGAATATTATGCTGCTGGAGATGTATATTTAGTCAGCAATATTAATGGTGATCCATTGAAAGCGGATAACAATGGTTTTATCTCAAAGCTAAGTCCTGAGGGAAAGTTATTAGATTTAAAATGGATTGACGGGGCTAATAAACGAGTCACTTTACATGCTCCAAAAGGCGTGGCTATTAAAGCTAATAAGCTGTATGTGACAGACTTGAATCAAGTGCAGATTTTTCAATTACCCAGTGGTAAACAAACACAATCAGTCACTATTAAAGGCAGTAGCTTTTTAAATGGGATTACCCCTGGAGAGGGTGATTTTGTTTATGTTACAGATAGTGGTTTAAAAGCTGGAAAAGAAGGATACGACCCATCAGGTACAGATGCCATATATAAAGTATGGGCAAATGGAAAATATAAATTAGTGTTTAAAGACAACACTATGGGTCGCCCTAATGGAATTTTGGCGGTTGATAAAAAATTAATCGTGGTGTCTTTTGGCTCTGGAGAAGTTTTTAGCATTAATGCCTCAGGCAAAAAAACAGCCATGCCAAAACCTGCTAAAGGGGGGCTTGATGGCCTATTAATGTTAGATGATGGACGGTTTTTAATCTCAAGCTGGGGAGAATCCGCTATTTACATACTTAATACGGATAATAGCTACAGTATTTTAGCTGACAAATTAGATGCCCCGGCAGACTTAGGGTTTGATACTAAACGCAATCGTGTATTAGTGCCTTTGTTTAAACAGAATAAGCTGGTGTTTTTGTCTTTATAGCTTTAATGGATAAACCAATGAGTCGTCTCTAGGGGAGGTGAGGCTTTAACCATGCACGAATCAGGCGAGGTTAAAACCTCACTTCCTGTTAGGTTGAAAAATTTTCTTTTAACCCCGACTAAAAACCCACTCTTCGTCTGTCGATAAAGATTCATTAAAAGCATAATCTGCACAATCAAAGGCTTTTATTTGTTCTGCTTCTGTTAACTTGTTTTTAATAATAAAGTTAGTCATTAATCCTCTAGCACGTTTGGCGTGGATGCCAATTACTTTGTAGCTGCCTGCTTTGTTTTCCTTAAAAGATAAGGTTAATATTTTTGCCTTTAATATTTTAGGTTTTATAACTTTAAAGTATTCTGTTGATGCCAGGTTAATTAAAAGGGGCATGGGATCATCAATAAAATCTTGATTAATTAATTCTGTTACTTGATTAGCCCAGAATTCATAAAGATTTTTTCTTTGTGGGGTTTGTAGGCGTGTTCCCATTTCTAAACGGTAGGCTTGTATTAAATCAAGTGGTCTTAATGCGCCATATAATCCTGATAAGATACACAAGTGTTTTTGTGCAAAAGAAAAATCGTCTTCTGTGTAATGATCAACATCAATTCCGCCATAAACATCCCCTTTAAAGGCGAGTAATGCTTGCTTTGCATTGTCTAAATTAAAGGGTTGTTGAAAATCAAGAAAGCGTTGCCAGTTTAACAGACTTAGTTTTTCACTAATCTTCATTAGTTTAGCAATATCTTCTGGACCCAGTTTTTGAGCTGTTTCGATAAGTTGTTGGCTTTGCTCAAGCAGTCTGGGCTGAGTGTGGCTGCGGAATGCGTTAGTTGAAAAGTCTAGCGTTTTTGATGGTGAAATAACAATAATCATTTTAGATTTTCTTTAAATATAATGAATTAAAATACTATAGAAGTTACGCATTGGCGATAGATTAAAATTCTGAGTTTAAATGATTTATATTGGCATATACTCTTCACGCTCAATAATATCACTTAAGCTATGTAACTTATATCGTTCAACTCTAAGGTCTTTTAATGTAGAGAAATAGTCAATAATACTAGCAGTCATATAATTATCCTAATGTAACTACTCACCCATTAAAAAGGAAGATGCAGGTTGTTGATTTATCAGGCTTGTGCAACAAGGATGTTGCACCAGAGCTTACATGGACGTATTCACGCGTCCTGATAAATCAATGATCTGCATCTTTCAAGTTCAGGATGGGGCGAGTAGATATATCCTAATATTGGTTAATTATATGGTTCCCTAAGCTACTGGTTTATCAAAAGTTTATATCTGTCGTCCTGAGTATTCTTGAATGTGAAGAGTATATATAGTTAGCATCGACTATAATGACTATAATTTACACGCTAAGTGCCACTCTTCTAATACTCCTTCAATGATTGTTTTGATGATTTAGATACCTTGTAGAGAGAATTTTAGACCGTTACATTATCCGTCAATGTATTATTGACGTACTACCCGTATTAATCACCTAAAAAATATTAAATGTCTTTTGATCAATTAAATTTATCAGCACCTTTACTTCAAGCCATTACTGAACAGGGTTATGACAAACCGACACCTGTCCAGGAAAAAGCTATTCCTGTCATTTTAGAAGGCAAAGATATTCTTGCTGGTGCGCAAACAGGTACAGGTAAAACAGCGGGCTTTGCTTTACCTTTATTAGAATTGCTAAACAATCAAGCCGCTAAAAAACCTCGGACTATTAGAGCTTTAATACTTACACCCACTCGTGAACTTGCTGCACAAGTGCATGAAAGTTTTGTCACTTATGGCAAACATACCTCCCTATTTTCTGTGGTTGTATTTGGTGGTGTCAGTATTCATTCTCAGATTAAACGCTTACAAGGTGGCACTGATATACTTGTTGCCACGCCAGGGCGATTACTAGATTTACTATATCAAAAGAAAATCAACCTCTCGCAGGTACAATTTTTTGTACTGGATGAAGCTGACCGTATGCTGGATATGGGATTTATTAGAGATATTAAAAAAGTCATTGATGTATTACCTAAACAACGACAAAACCTATTATTTTCTGCCACTTATTCTAAAGAAATTAAAACACTCGCTTCTCAATTATTAAATGACCCTGTTGAAGTAGCTGTTGCCAGAGAAAATACTACGGCTGAAAGAATTTCCCAACGTGTTTATCCCATAAAAAAAGAAAATAAACGTGAGTTAGTGTCCTGGTTAATCGGAGATGGTAACTGGTTACAAGTATTAATTTTTGTTCGTACCAAACATGGTGCAGATCGTTTATGTCGACAATTAATCAATGATGGCATTCGCTGTGCCGCATTACATGGCAATAAAAGCCAAGGTGCTAGAACAAAAGCATTGGCAGCTTTCAAAGAAGGCAAAATAACAGCTTTAATCGCTACAGATATTGCTGCTCGCGGATTAGATATCGATCAATTACCTCATGTGATTAATTTTGATCTACCCGCAGTTGCAGAAGATTATGTTCATCGTATTGGTCGAACAGGTAGAGCTGGCGCAGAGGGTGAAGCGATTTCTTTAGTGACACAGGATGAAGCTCATTTGTTGTATGAAATTGAAAAATTAATGAACAAACAAATTCCAAGAGTTGATGATACCGGCTATGAAACGGTTCACCTTAAAGTAGCAAAGAAAACCAAAGCAAAATCTAAAACTAATTTAAATACTAGAAAAAGAACAGCGAGTAAAGGGCGTAGAGAGAGCTCAGACTCTAGTAAGCAAAATTCTAAACATGCCAATCATCAACAGGCGAAAAGTCGTAATAGAAATAGGTAAAGGCGAAAAAGAAACAGCGCATTTCGCCTTCACACCATAAATATCATCTATCCGCTAAGCCATTTTAGGCTTTAACATAGAGGTTCTTCCTATCATAATATCAACCGCTTTTAATAAGCGCTTAAACACTGATTCCTGAATATAAGGAATTCCGTGTTTTTTACACACCTCAACCACTAAAGGTTGTACATATTGATATTGTCTTAATGGCAGGTCTGGCCATAAATGATGTTCTACCTGATAATTTAACCAACCATAGAAAAAGTCATTTCTGTCTGATCCTGTTGGGTAATTTACCGATCCAAGAATCTGACGTAAATAATACTCACCTCGCCCTTTGCCTTTTTCATCAAACATCATCACATCATCACCTGCATGATTAGGTACAATCACTAAAAAGGCGTGCATATTAGTAAAAATTTCCGCCATAATGCTTGTTAATAATACATTTGTTGCTGCAAATGTTCCTAAAGGTAAAAATAATAAGGGTACTACTACAAAACGGAAAGTAGCGTAAGGCAGGATGCTTTGAAACCATAAAGCACGTCCCTGCTGAGAAAATAAACTCCATGCTTGTAGTCGTGTTATTTCTGGGTTTGCCTTACCCTGTTGACGAGTCTGGCTAATTACTAATTCTTTATGTGTTCTTGGAGTGTAATAAAGTATTTTCCATACCGCTGTAAAAATACCAACTACAATGACACGTATCCACATAGGAGTAGCTGACTGTCTTAACCATTCCATATTATGTTGCAAATGATCTGGGTCTAGTTTTTCACCCAGATTATAGTGATGCAATACGTCGTGTTCTTGATGCCAGCCTGCGGGCGTAATCCAGTCAGGCCAGTCTATGAAACGTCTCCAGCCTTGTGCAAAAACTTTACTCTTATATCTATTAGGTACTTGCTCAATTTTATCATAGCCTTTATGCACAATAGGATGAGTCATCTGTGTCCAGCGGGTAAAACTGCCCTGGCTAATTAATAATGCGGAAATAGGATTTGGGAAAATCCACGCTGTGCCATAGCCTAATAAAGAACAAATCTGTCCCCAGCGTTCCATTTTTTTTAAATGCTGAATATCTTCTTCACCCATTCTAGCAAGAGCTTGTTGATGAATTTCATTTAGATCTTTTGCTAATTGTTCCCTATCAACATTCTGATAACTGTTTAAACTCAATTTATTCTCCACTCTAGCGTAAACCCATCATTTTATAGTTTCCGCGTGTTTTTAAAATAATAGTTATGCTTTGATTGGTTTTATTTTCCCAATACCAACCATGTGAGCCTGTAAAGGGTGCTGTTAAAGAACCACTTGATTTACTTTGTGTGCTTTCTTTATAACTTTTAAAATAACCTGTCTTATCCCCTTCGGGTTCACCATGAAAATCAAAATATAATTTTTCTCCATTTGTCTCCCAGATAAATTCTATTTTTTCACCTTTAACAATATAAAATTTATACTCTAAGCCCTTTTTTGCAGGTACGGTAATAAGTATAGAATCTTGCCATTGTAATACTGGGCTATTTTTATCAATTACTTCTGGACAAGTTACTACGCTGAGTTTTTGTTCATCCACAGTAGCTGCTAATACGGTTAAACCCAATGACTTTCCTAATCCTGTTGGGTCAATATTAAATTCAGCAGGAAGTACTGCAACAAGCAAAATAACAATCGCTAACAAAGTTGATGAAATGCACGCCACAATCAGTGACTTAATGGATGGTTGAGGTAATGTATTCATTTTAAAGTGTAAAATAAGCAGTTAATTGATAGCCCAGTAAAACCAGACCTCCAGACATTAATAAAGTATTAGACAGGGTTGAAAAAGTGTAATAACTTTTATGCCTGCGCCAAAAACCTAGCAGAGTCAGGATAAAGAGTAATGCGATGCCCTGACCTATTTCTACACCTACATTGAAGGCTAACATATTGCCAATCAGGTTCTCTTGGGGTAAATCAAAGTCTTGTAACTTTGTGGACAAACCAAAACCATGGAATAAACCAAAAATGAGTACCGCTATTTTTGTATTAGGTTGAACACCCAATATTCGCTTAAGTCCACCTAAGTTATCAAAACCTTTGTAGATAATTGAAAATGCAATCACTGCATCTATCAGATAGACATTGACATTAATATGATTAAAAACGCCAAATAATAAAGTAATACTATGGCCTAGAGTAAATAGGCTGACATAAATCAATATATCGCGGATACGAAATAGAAAAAATACCACTCCAACTAAAAACAACAGATGATCATATCCTGTCACCATATGTTTAGCCCCTATATATAAAAAAGGGATGATGGCAGAGCCTTCGTTAGTGGTTAAAAACTGTTCAGTATTACTATCAACACCATGCGCAAAGCAACTGGCATTAAACAGCAATAATAAAAGTCCAACTAAATAACTTATTTTTTTTAAGGTCAGATGCATAATGAAGTGAATTAAAAATATAACCTTTCTATTCTAGCATTCATTTTTTATAAGGGTAGAGCGTTACTTGAATAATTGTTGATTATTGAATACGCCATCCAGCTGGCAATAAAAATATAAAAAACTCTAGGTATCCATTCAGCCAGCATATCATCCTGTAAATTAATGATTTCCGCTTCCATTTTTGTCCTGTGTAATAGAGATTCAGCAAGCTTGCCGCTTTGTTCACCTGCTATTAATAGTTGAATAGTTTGCTCATTAATATCATCTAATAGTATAAATGCATTTGTCAGACTATTCCCTTGCTGTATTGATTTTAATATCACTTCAAACTGGGTTTTTAAAATCGGATTTTTAATGTTATTAATTGCTTTAGGCACAGCCTCTAAAATAGGCATACCTGCTATCAACAACAAACCCAAAGTAGTTAAAAATTCATTAATTTGGCGGGCTTTTAGCCAAGAGGAAATTAAGGGTAATTTTAACTGTAATTGATAAACCATATTCCCCAAGCCTAAAAATTTTAACCACCCTAAGGTTAACCATTTTGACAAGTTAAAACTGATATACAAAAATAATGCTAATTTAAATAAATGACCTATAGTCGTTACTAAATAAGTAAAAGCAGTTATTTTACTTTGTATTAATGCAGGTAATGGCTCAATAAATAAAGCTAAAACTAGAATGGCTAACGGTAAATAACATTTTGATTTTATTTTTTTATTGCGTGTTGATTGTTGGCTATAACTCTCTGCAAGCTGGATATAAACAACACCTAAACAACCACTTGCTTCACCCGCATTGAGTAATGCTTTATCTAAAGGATTAAACAGACCTAGTTTAACCCCTGTTTCTGCAATACTACGCCCAGCGTTAATTGCACGCTGTAATTGCTGGATTTTGTATTGGGTTTTCAGGTCTTCTACTTTTATCAATTCAAACGCTTGCTCAGCAGGCAACCCAGCTTCATCTAAGCGGGATAATTGTAGATAAAATTCTGCCTGTTGCTCTAAAGTCTGGTTTTTTGGATTTTTCATGACTCAATCAAGATAAAAAACGTAATACTAAATAAGGCACAAGATTAAACATAAAAATACTCAATTTATAAAAAGCCATCGCTGAATAATGAATGGTATCAAAGCTATTTTCTGATAATTTAAACCATTGACCATGTAGTCGATATATTTTGTCACGGGCTAAGGTAAAACCTAAAAACCATATCGTTAAAATGCCAAAATTAATCACAGCACACCAAGCTAACAATTCTCTTATTGTTTCAATATTCATGGTTTATCTCATTAAAATAATGCTTAACCCTCCTTTTTCAAAAAAGGAAGTTAAAAAGGTAATACTTTCATAGCCTCTAATTGTCTTTATTAGCAATACCAAAAGGAATATGTACCATTGGGATTTCCCCTGTACCCGATTCTAAATGATTTTTTTGATCATCAAAAAACATATGGGGTTTCAACCTTGATAATATTCTATCTTTTTCCATTCCACCTAAAAAGAATGTTTCATTGGCACTTACACCCCAATTTTCCAGGGTTGTGATTACACGCTCATGTGTGGGAGCATTTCTTGCTGTTACAATTGCTATTCGTACAATTCGCTTATAAGCTCTGTTTTTTTCAACTTGCTCATCTTCCAGCTGTTGAATAAACGATAATTTTCTAAATAAATCGGCTAAAGGCCCGGCTTTGTGTGGAATATGAGAATGACTGACTTCATGATCTATAAATTCAGATAAATCACCCTTTTTATAAACAGTTTCTGCCTCGTCATCGACAATTACTCCATCAAAATCAAAGGCAATTCTAAGCTCTTCTTCACTATCATCAATCACCTTCCCTGGTAGCACCATACCTGCTGGATAACCTGCATCTATGGAATTTATCACATCACCTTTATTGGCAGATAAAAATAAGGAAGCATTAAAAGCTGGAATATATTGATAAGGGGACTTACCTTCCATAAAAGCTGCGCGAGAAATATCCAGTCCATAATGTTTAATAGACCGAAAAACCCGTTTACCTGTAGAGGCTGAATTTTTAGATAGCAAAACAACCTCGACAGGTTGTTGTTGCTTAAAATGTTTATTAATATTGAGGAATCGTTTAATAAAAGGAAAGGCTACCCCTTTGCCTAATACCTTATCTAAGCTTTGTTCCTGAAATTGTTTATATGCCTTAGCCCCTTGCTCGACAAAAACCGAATGTGATTCAGAAAGATCAAATAATGCGCTGGATGAAACAGCAATGACTAGTTTTTTTTCTATGGGGTATGACATATTAATTTAAGATTCATTAGCTTAATCACTTGACAATTTGTTGATATAAATTAAAATGAATATCAACATGGCTCCTTTCAGTTTATCTACTTCGGTAGGCTAAGCTGCTTAGGAGTTTTTTATTGCTCGTTAGTTTCCCCTCTACCAATCCCATTCCTCCCAACCATCAATAGCACCCATGCTATTCAAGTTAAGACCTAAGTGCTGTAAATCAGGAAAATTTATTAATAATTTCTTTAGCCTTTCTCCCCATGTAGAACTTGGGTTAATAGTCGTTAAAAAATATTTAGATATACATAACAATAGAAAAGGTCTAGCCAAACTATGTGAATTGCCTATAAAAGGGTCGATCCAACCGACCTCACCTATTCTAGTCAATTTTGGTTGGTCAACAACATTCCTATTCCATAGACGACTATGATGAGCACAAACATTACGTAAATAATTTAGACTTCGTAACCAGCTCGCTAGAACTTGACCATCATTAATTCCATATTTATTGGCAATTTCATCCTGATCAGCTTTTGTCATTCCAGAAAATAATGTAGATAATGTTCCAAAATCCCAGACCTCACAGACTACCCAAATAGGAAGAGGTAATCCATATTTAATTTTATGATGCTTGATAAATTCTTCTTTTGAACGTGAAATTAAACTGGCATGTTTAGTTATCCACTGATGATGTCCTGTAACGCCTGTATTCTCATTCAACTTAGATGCAAAACCTTCAAAGAAAAACTCTGGTTTAAGATATGAAAAAGTACATTTCTTTCCCAATGTGTGTGAAATATCAACCCTCAACCCAATTTCTATTCGTTCTATAGCATCCAATACTAATAATCGTAATTTTTTATCAAAAACATAAAGGTCAACCGCATTTTTAAAACTAGTACAACACCCAGTAAGTTGG
>JAGLUC010000091.1 GCA_023134955.1 Methylococcales bacterium
CACGCTGGAGCCGTGGGAACGAGAAAAAGCTATGGGAGCGAATGGCTATCAAAATGGTTTTGAATTAAGTTTATTGCCAGAGCGATTAACCCAACCGATTAAGCGTAAAAAGCCTACTACGTATTTTGTTAATTCAATGAGTGATTTTTTTCATGAAGAAATCCCTTTTTCATTTATTGATAAGGTCTTTGGAGTCATTAGACAAACTCCACAGCATCGGTATCAAATATTAACTAAACGAGAAAACCAACTTTCAGCATATTTTAAAAATAGAAGTGTGCCTGATAATGTTTGGCTAGGTGTTAGTGTTGAGAATGTTAAAGAGGGTCTACCTCGCATAGAAATTCTGAAAAAAATACCTGCCAAAATTCGCTTTTTATCTATTGAGCCATTATTGGAGGATTTGGGGGAAGTTGATTTTGCTGATATTCATTGGGTAATTGTTGGGGGTGAAAGTGGAAGTAAAGCACGTCTTATGAAAGAGCAATGGGTATTAAATATCCAATCACAATGTGATGAGCAAAATATAGCTTTCTTTTTCAAACAATGGGGTACTTGGGGTGCTGATGGCGTTAAACGAAATAAACATAAAAATGGTAAATTGCTTAACAATAAAATTTTTCATACTTATCCTAAGATTCTGAATGTAGGTGATGGAGTTAGCTCCTACCCATGCTAATGAATAAGCAAATAACGGTAAAATAATACCTAACTATTACCCTAGTTTAAACCCTTGAACCCTTGAACCAATAAAGTCGGACTCGATTAATTTTACCTTCATGCAGATTAAACTGTAACACTACGAAATCACTCATCATTAAAGCTTATACCATTAATAAATTTTAAGGAGTTATCGATGAAAACAGCTAGCGAAATACAACTAGACATTGAATCACTCCCTCAGTAAGAATACTTAAACTTGTTAAATGGTTTTATGAACAAGACTGGAAAGCGTGGGAATGATAAACACCTTATGTAGGATGGGCAAAGGGCTTTTTCAGTGCCCATCAATTCCAAATGATGGGCACGCTATCGCTTTACCCATCCTACAAAACTACCCTTCTTATAATTTATCCTTTGTTTAGTCATTTATATCCTAAACAATATGGCATATACTTGAGCTATAAAGAACAAATGGTCAAAATATCAATATGACAATAAACCCTGAGTTAACTATCAGCTTTTCTCCTATGCACCGTTTACAATGGGAAGAGGCTCAACAAAAAGATGTTATCCTTTACCCTGAGGGCATGGTTGAGTTAAACCAAAGCTCGGCTGAAATATTAAAACATTGCGATGGCTCACGCACTTTAGATCAAATTGTCACTGCTTTAGAAGAAAAATTTTCTACCAGTGGTTTAAAAAATGATATTAGTAGCTTCTTAGAGGATGCATTAAAAAATGGCTGGATCGAACAACCCTAAAACTATCACCCCTCCTCGCTGGTTACTGGCAGAGCTTACTTATAAATGTCCGCTGCAATGTCCTTATTGCTCCAATCCTTTGGACTACACTAAACACAGTAATGAACTAAGTACAGAAGACTGGAAACGTGTTTTAAGCCAGGCTAGAAAAATGGGAGCCGTTCAGCTTGGCTTTTCGGGTGGCGAGCCTTTAACTCGACAAGACCTGCCTGAGTTATGTGCGCATGCTCGGCAACTGGGCTATTATTCCAATCTTATTACTTCTGGCTATGGTTTAACGGAAGAAAAAATCATTCAGTTAAAAGCCGCTGGGTTAGACCATATTCAGGTCAGTATTCAAGCAAGCACTCAAGAACTGAATGACCATTTGGCAGGTACAGAATCGTATCAAACTAAAAAGGAAGTAGCCCATTTAGTCAAAAAACATGGCTACCCCATGGTGCTATGTGTGGTGATACACAGAGAAAATATTCACCAAATGCCCGAAATATTAGCCATGGCTGAAGAGCTAGGCGCAGATTATTTAGAATTGGCCAATACTCAGTATTATGGCTGGGCACATGAAAACAGGGATTTATTACTGCCCACTAAGGAACAGTTTGAAGAGGCAGAAGCAATAGCTCAGGCTTATAAGAAAAAAGTCGAAGGGAAAATGAAGATTTATTACGTTATCCCTGATTTTTATGAAGACCGCCCTAAAGCCTGTATGAATGGCTGGGGAACCACCTTTTTAACCATTGCACCTGATGGTGTGGCATTACCTTGTCATTCTGCTCGTGATTTGCCGGGTTTAGATTGTCCCAATGTAACTGACTTCAGTATTGAGCAGATATGGAATGAATCCAAGGCATTCAATTTCTTTCGTGGCAACGACTGGATGAAAGAGCCTTGTCATAGCTGTGATGAAAAAGAAAAAGATATGGGCGGTTGCCGCTGTCAGGCATATATGCTGACTGGCGATATGTACAGCACTGACCCTGTCTGTAGTAAATCACCCGATCGTCATGTGGTAAAAGAAGCTTTAGATTCTGCGAGAAAAAGTGCTTTGTCTGATGACGAACAGCCTTTAATTTTTCGGAACAGTAAAAATTCTAAAAAATATTCATAATCTATTTATTTCATGCTGATTCTGCGTTGAACTTCCTTAAACAACTACTTTCTTTTTTGAGCTTACTGGTACTGGATTAAGTCATGCCCTTTATTAAATCAATATTATTTTGTTTTTTTATATTCTTTATACAAGCATCATATGCTTTAGAATCTAACGAGTTATTACCTTCGGAGCAGGCATTTAAAGTCTCTGCTAAAGTGATTTCTAAAGACCTGCTTGAAGTTTCATGGTCTATCGCTGATGGTTACTATTTGTATCAAAATAAAATAAGCGTCACGGCGCAATCAGACGATATTGTATTAGACCAGCCTAAAATGCCAGAAGGGCAAACCAAGAATGATGAATTTTTTGGTGATGTTGTTATTTATCGAGAGCAACTTAATCTATCTGTCCCTATCATTAATGATAAATCTTTAAGCAGCTTAAAAGTACTGGTTAAATATCAAGGCTGTGCCGATATTGGGGTTTGCTATCCTCCACAAAAGAAAATTTTTAACCTAAAATTACCACAACCCGTCACAACAAAAAATGCTAACCCAGTAAAACAGCTAGTCAACAGTTTTAAAAATCTTACCCTTTTTCAGCAAGAGCAATTACTACCTGCCGAACAAGCCTTCCAGTTTTTTGCAACGGTCAAAGATGCTAATACCCTACATGTTAACTGGCTTATTGCTGAGGGTTACTATTTATATAGAGACAAAATCAGGCTTTCTTTAACTAAAACTAATAACAGCACAGTTCAATTAGCTGATATTAATATTCCTCAGGGCTCTCCTTATCATGATGAAGCTTTTGGACAGGTGCAAATTTTTCATCATGAATTAAGTTTTGATGTGCCTCTTATTCGTACAGAACTAGCGGCTCAAAGCATTAAACTTTTAGCTAAATACCAAGGTTGTGCAGACCGAGGTGTTTGCTATCCACCCATGGAAAGCGAAATAGACCTGCAACTACCTGAATCTAATCAACTACAAGTTCAAACTAGTACTACACTAACAAACACCAGAAAATTATCAGAGCAAGACCAGATTTTTCTATCATTAAAGAACGATTCTTTAATTCTGACTCTAGTTAGTTTTTTTGGCTTCGGGCTATTATTAGCCTTTACTCCCTGCATCTTTCCAATGATCCCAATTTTATCAGGTATTATTGTTGGTCAAGGCAAGTCTGTCACCACCAAAACTGCTTTTTTACTATCACTTTGTTACGTAACTGCTTCAGCATTAACCTATACCGTTTTTGGCATTTTAGCTGCCTTATTTGGCAGTAATTTACAAACCACTTTTCAAGAGCCGTGGATTATTGCGCTCTTTAGTAGTATCTTTATTCTATTGTCGTTATCCATGTTTGGTTTTTACAACCTTGAGCTTCCCAAGTTCATTCAAGCAAAAATACATGATTCTAGCGACAAACACAGAGATGGTTCTTATATTGGTGCAGCCATTATGGGTGCACTATCTTCATTAATTATCGGCCCTTGTGTTGCTGCACCTCTTGCTGGCGCATTAATCTATATTGGACAAACAGGCGATGTCATCCTGGGTGGTTCCGCTTTATTTGTGATGGGCTTTGCCATGGGCTCTCCTCTTTTAGTGCTAGGCGCATCAGCTGGCTCCTTATTACCCAAAGCAGGTCATTGGTTAAATTCAACCAAAGCGATTTTTGGCGTAATCATGCTCGCGGTTTCTGTGTGGATGTTAGATAGAATATTGCCCACCCCAATAACCCTACTTCTTAGTGCTAGCTTACTAATCATTCCCGCCATTTATTTACGCGCCCTAGATCCACTACCTGAACAGATTTCGGGTTGGTATAAATTGTGGAAAGGTTTAGGTGTATTGATGCTGGTTTATGGCATATTACTACTAATCGGTTTAAGCATGGGTAACACTAACCCATTACAACCTTTGAAAGGCTTAGGCAGTATCGAACGAGAACAAGGCATTGTCTTTCGACAAGTATCTTCAATCGCTGAGCTTGAAAATGTACTTGATCAAGCCAGTACTAATAATCAATGGGTAATGTTAGATTTTTATGCCGATTGGTGTATTTCCTGCAAAGAAATGGAAGCCTATACCTTTAGTGATAAACAAGTACAACAAAAACTCGCCAAATTTATCTTGATTCAAGCAGATGTCACTAAAAACTCAGCAGATGATAAAGCACTACTCAAACGCTTTAATCTAATTGGTCCGCCAGCCATTCTGTTTTTTGCTCCAGACAAACTGGAAAGAAAAGCCTCCAGAGTCATTGGCTATCAAAATAGCGAAACTTTTCTAGTTAATATAAGCCAACTGCAATGAAAATGACTAAAAACAGCCTTTTTATTATTTTGGCATGCACTATTGCCTTAGCATCCGGGCTATTTGTGCAAAAGTTATCTAATACGCCTGTAGAAGAAAAAAACAATATTGCTGATTTTAAAATTAGCTTGCCAGATGTAACAGGCAAGCAGCGAGATATAACAGAATGGAAAAACAAAATACTGATTATCAATTTTTGGGCGACCTGGTGTCCGCCTTGCCTTAAAGAAATTCCTGAGTTTATTAAATTACAACAGCAATTTAATCATAAAAACATACAATTTATTGGTATTGCCATAGACAATCAACAAGCAGTTAAACAATATCTTGCCACTATTGACATTAATTACCCTATATTAATTGGCGGAACTAATGCCATTGATTTATCCCACCAGTTAGGCAACGTAATTGATGCAGTACCTTATACCCTAATTGTCAATCAACAAGGTGATATTATCCATCGACAACCTGGGGAGCTTAGTCAAAGCAAAATATTAGACATTATTACTCCATTATTTAAATAGCAGGTATTTTAAATAGCGCGTATTTTAAACAGTGAATAAAATCACATAAAATCACCCCATTTTGTCGCTATTTGATGATAAGTAACATATATCTGGACAAAACTGTATAAATTAGGCAGAATTAGCAGCTTAAATATTTCTGACACAATTTTAAATGGCAAAAATTACTATACTCAATGGTCCCAACCTTAATTTACTGGGTGTTAGAGAGCCAGATCATTATGGTAATATAACCTTGCAAGCCATTGAAAATTCTGTCAAATTAAAAGCAAAAAGCCTTAATCACCAACTGGAGTTTCACCAATCCAATGCAGAACATGAAATTGTTGAGATGATTCATCTTGCTTTTCAAAACGGGGTTGAATTTATCATCATTAATCCTGCTGCTTTTACCCATACCAGTGTTGCTATTCGCGATGCATTACTTGCGACTAAAATACCTTTTATAGAAGTTCACTTATCAAATGTTCATGCTCGTGAAGACTTCAGGTCTCACTCTTATTTCTCAGATATTGCCATCGGTGTTATTTGTGGATTAGGAGCAAGTTGTTATGAACTGGCTTTACAGGCTGCTCACCAGATATTATCAAAGAGAAACTAAAACCATGGACATTAGAAAGTTAAAAAAATTAATCGAACTGATCGATGAATCCGATATTGCTGAGATTGAAATCAGTGAAGGTGAAGAGTCTGTTCGTATTAGTCGTTATTCTGCAGCCCCAGTTGCACCTGTTGTTATGGCGGCTCCCATTGCTGCTACTGCAACCGTAACAGCTGCGCCTAATGCAGTAGTAGCAGAAGCAGCAATTGAATTACCCAGTGGGCATGTCGTTAAATCACCCATGGTTGGCACACTCTATAGTGCGGCATCACCTACTGCCGCCCCTTTTGTTACAATTGGGCAAAAAGTTTCTGAAGGTGAAACGCTTTGCATTATTGAAGCGATGAAAATTCTTAACCAGATTGAAGCCGATAAGTCCGGCGTGGTTAAAGCCATTCTTGTTGACAACGCTCAGCCAGTTGAGTTTGGTCAACCTCTTGTTGTTATCGAATAAGGCTCAGATTTATGTTATCCAAAGTTGTTATCGCCAACCGGGGCGAAATTGCATTACGCATACTGCGAGCATGTCGTGAACTT
>JAGLUC010000092.1 GCA_023134955.1 Methylococcales bacterium
CATGTCTTAGATGCTGGCTGCGGTATTGGTGGCAGTTCAATTTGGATGGCTAAGAAACATGGCAACCAAATGACCGCCATCACTATTAGCAAACAACAAACTGAATACGCTGCTCATCATGCTATACGCCAAGGTGTTGCTGATAAAACTGATTTTCAGGTCTCTGATTTTTGCGCTACACCTTTTAAAGATGAGTCATTTGATGTCGTTTGGGGGTTAGAAAGTGTTTGCCATGCCTTAAATAAAGGCGACTTTTTAAAAGAAGCTTTTCGCTTACTTCGCCCTGGCGGTCGTATTGTGGTTTGTGATGGCTTTATTCAGCGTAGAGAATTTTCCGATGATGAATGGACTGATATTGTGACTTGCCTTAATGGCTGGGCTGTACCTAACTTATGCGCTAGAGATGAGTTTAATCAATTATTGGAACAAAGTAATTTTACTAATATTTCTTATCGGGATATTACCAAAGAAACTCTACCTTCTGCCGATTATATGTACAAGGTTGCAAAACGCTTAAAGCCCGTACAGCTGATTACCCAATGGCTGGGATTGCGTACTAAAGCACAAACAGCAAACTACAAAGTAGGGATTGCTCAGCACCGTTTATTCACGGATGATTTAGTTGAATACGGTATTTTTACGGCGACAAAACCATAAGCAAAAATAACGTAATTACTCAGTATAATTAAAAAATGTAATAATATTCCGTCAGCATTGCATTAACGAAGTCTTGCTTTTAAGCCCTCTCCAGCAGGAGAGGGCTTTAGAGCTGTGACTGTCATTTTACACTGAATAAACTTCACCTCTTAAATAAACGATAATTTGGGTGCAGGCTTTAGCCTGCGCCCCAAGTTGTACAATACTGATATATTATTTGAAGGGGATGGCTTTTATATTTTATGTTTGACCACTTCAGCTTGCTGCTTAAATCCCAACAAATACATTATTTTAACGACTGCGTGTAGCACTGGAGCTGCGCAAACCATAGCGACTGCATCGACTAAACAATACCATGCTGCTACACCACTGGGAGGGTTTCCTTGAGTTAATGTTGATGCGGGGTCTATTGCCGCCCAGTTCCATGTTCCTAGCGAAGTACCTATCAGCTCGACCCATGTAGTAATAAAAAATGCCCCTAAATAAACCATAGGTGAGCGTCCTTTAAATAAATATAGTAGGTAAATACAAAATAAAAGAGTACCTATTTCATCTGACCTTCCTATAAGCCCTGTTAATGCACATATTGACCAAATTGCTCCGACCAGCACAACAATAACAACTAGTTTTCTAGCATACTTCAAGAAAAATCCCGATCGCCCTAATATCACAGCCGTTAAATAAACAATTCCGTGTCCTGGTGGAACAAATGCAGGCACATTTTCTAGTCGATAGGTATAGCCAGCCATAAAGATTGATGCAAAATTCTCGCCTATTGTTGCGAATGTTACAGCTACTATTACTTGAGCTCGAACGTATTTACACTCACCCCATAACATAACAAATAATGATAGCCAGCCAGCTACACCTAAGGCATATTGCAGCCCAATACTTGCCACCGAATCTATTAAAAAACATAAGGTAACTGCCACAAATGCATAAGAAACTATTAAATAGTCTCTTTTGTTATGGGTAATTTCTACATCTATATCGGGGAAATGTCTTAACACTTTATACCTTTGTTTTTAATAATTTCTCTAGCGATTAGAATTGCCTTTATGGTAAGTAACAATCTTAGCAGACAGAAGTCTGCTCTACATTACTTCTTC
>JAGLUC010000093.1 GCA_023134955.1 Methylococcales bacterium
TGGTGCAACCTCCTTGTTGCACAAGCCTGATAAATCAACAACCTGCATATTCCCTTTTAATGGGGTGAGTAGTTACATCAAGGCTACATAAAACATAATCTCTAAACCACCCCCCATTTAGCCCTCAGCTTATCCCTATTAATATACAACCACTGTATCGCTATAATAGGGATGCCTGATTCAATCTTGCCTGATTCAATCATTTTAAACACTTCATCAAACTTTTCGACTGAAACTAGAATATCCTCGTTTTCATCATCCAGACCATGAACACCGCCAACATTACTGGTATCAACTTTCCCCAAGAACAAGCTAATACGCTCTGATGAGCCACCCGGCGTGGTATAAAATTCATTGATTAAAGTGAGTTCTTCAATCTCACAACCAGCCTCTTCAACAGACTCTCTATATGCTACTTCTTCGGCTGTCTCACCTTCTTCAATTGCGCCTGCGACTATTTCAATTAGCCAGGCTCTATCTGGAATTAAAACAGCACCAGCACGAAATTGCTCGATTAAAACAACTTCATCTCGGATGGGGTCATAAAGTAATACGGCGACGCAATTACCTCGCATGAATAATTCCCGGGTAATTTCTGCGCTCCAGCCCCCTTTAAAAAGAGTGTGTTTTAAATGATATTTTTCTAGCCTAAAAAAACCTTTGTAGGCAACTTCATGGTTGATGATTTTAAATTCTTTAGACATTATTGACGTTTCTCATAACTGACTCGATAAATAACACCTAAGGTATCATCAGCGACTAATAAACTACCGTTCGGCATTTGTAAAATATCGGTAGGTCTTCCTAAAACCTTGCCATCTTTAGTCAGCCAACCGCTAATAAAAGCTTGTTCAGAAACAGGTTTTCCCTGTCTAAATTTAACTAAAGCGATTCTATAACCGTGAGGTTTGCTGCGGTTCCAGGAACCATGCTGAGCTACAAATAACTGGTTTCTAAATCGTTGTGGAAACTGTGTACCCGTATAAAAGCGTAGTCCTAAAGGGGTCATATGTGCTTTAAACTTCCATTCCGGTGCGGTAAATTCACTACATTGTTTATCGGCTGCTAATTCAGGGTCAGCAATATTTCCAGCATGACAAAAAGGATAACCAAAATGTTGTCCTTTCTTCGACCAGCGATTTAATTCATCAGGGGGTAAATTATCTCCCAAATAGTCTCGTCCATTTTCAGTAAAAAACAATTGTCCTGTTTTTGGATGCCAATCAAAGCCTACGGTATTACGAATGCCACGGGCTAAAATTTCAAAATCACTGCCGTCTTTATTTAATCTTACTAATGACGAATAAATAGGTTTTTCTGGTAAACAAATATTACAGGGAGCACCCACCGCAGTGTATAGTTTATTATCCGGGCCAAAACGTAAATACTTCCAGCCATGATGCTTGTCAGAAGGTAATTGATCGTAAATAACTTTTGCTTTTAAAGGCTTGCCTAAATGTTGATCAATATTATCAAACTGGCTGATTTTATTGGCTTCTGCAACATATAAAGCACCGTCTTTATAGGCTACGCCATTAGGCATATAGAGATTAGTTGCTATCACATAGCGTTTATTAGCATGACCATCACCCGTGGTATCTTTTAAGGCATAAACATCGCCTTTCTGGCGTGTCCCAACATACACCACGCCAGAGTCACTCAGTGCTAATGAGCGTGCATTAGGTACATTATATGCAAAAATCGAAATGGAAAAGCCAACGGGCAGTTGTAACTTATCTAATACATCCTGGTGTGTATTTTGACCTGCAAAGCTTATATTTACAGTCACTAAGAAAAAACTAAATACTTTGATAAATTTCATTTTATTTGCCTAATTAATTAAACTTTTACTTATCTTAACAGCCCAGCCTATTGAATTTAACAATTTATTCTCGGGACGCTAGTAAAAACTATGCACTTTAGTGCAAGACTTTAGTTGATACACACATTTTTGTACAATGTGATGATGAATGAGCAAAGACACGGGAGCCATACCGTAAGTATTCTAATGGTACATATAGTTTGGGTAACTAAGTATCGTTACCCTGTATTGCAAGGTAATATCCAAAAACGTTGCAGAGAGTTAGTGATGCAGGTTTGTGATGCCGAAGATGTTAGAATTTTAAAAGGTGTTGTGAGTAAAGATCATGTTCATATGCATATAGAATACCCGCCAAAATTATCAGTTAGTAAATTTGTGAAGAGAGTGAAGGGTAGAACGTCTCGAATACTACAAAGTGAGTTTCCTGAATTGAAAAAACGATATTGGGGAAAGCATTTTTGGGCAATAGGGTATGGAGCCTGGACAACGGGTAATGTTACGGAAGAGTTGGTGCAAGAATATTTAGAGCACCATAGAAATCCATCAAACAAGGATTTAGGAAGTATGATCCTTGAGTAATGTAGGACTTTCAGTCCAAGAGCAATCTATGCACTTTCAGTGCATAGTGGTTGAATAGCTTTAAACTCTCTATGTGCAAAAGAGAATACAGAAAAACATTTCCCTGCTTTATATAAACTAATTCCCCATCATTTCTCAAGTGGGATAGCTTGCAATCTGAAACCTTTAAAATTTTCTTAGCTTCCTTACTACGTAACCATTTTTCTTCATTCACCACTTCCCCCTAAGACTATCGAATTAATTCACTTCAAAAGTTCCATTTTTTTCTGGCTAAAAAACTTTCACATACACACAACATAAAAATAGGGTTTTGATAAAATCATGGGGCAAACACCGAAATGGAATGAATTAAAGTAACGATAATATCAAATGCAGCAGGAAAACTATAAACAATGTCAAATTTTTATCTCGTTCCCATGCTCCTGCGTGGGAATGCATACCTACCTTAGATATAGTGAGGTATGCGTTCCCACCGAATACGGTGGGAACGAGAGCATGCCTATTGCAACTAAACCAGCTTGCAACTTGTTAACACCCTAAAAAGAGCCGTCCTTTATGCCTACATGTTGGATTATCGCTAGACCAAATGGAGCAGGAAAAACCACTTTTTCTCTAGAATACTTGCCCAAAGTGGTAAACTGTTACCATTACATTAATGCAGACTTAATTGCAGCAGGTATTTCGCCATTAGCACCAGAAAGAGAATTAATAGCAGCAAGTCGAATTTTCTTAGCCGAACTTGAAACGTGTATCGAAAAAGAGAAGGATTTTGCTTTTGAAACTACACTATCTGGTCGTAGCTATTTAAAGCTTATTAAACGTTTACAAGCTTCAGGTTGGCATATAGAACTTATTTACTTAGCTCTGCCAACCATTGAAATGTCAAAAGCTCGTGTTGCTGAACGAGTTAAACATGGTGGACATAATATCCCAATACATGCTATTGAACGTCGCTTTTCTCGTAGCCTTTACAACCTATTTAATGACTTTAGCCATGAAGTAAATAACTGTGTATGCTTCATAAATACGAGTGCTCAACCTACTCTAGTTTTTGAACAACAAAAAAAACACCGCATCATTTCAAATGAAGTGATTTGTAAATCACTATTAAGTAAATCAGAATTATGAATACAGCACAAAAAACCCCGTCAAAACATAGTGTGCTTGTTTTAAATGCATTAAAACAGGCTACAAGTAACGAAATAGAAAAGAAACGCCGCTTAGGTCAATATGTTGTACTTTGGGAAAATGATGCCATTGTCTATAAAGGCGACGATGCACCAGGACAAGAAAAAAGTTAAACCAAGCACCTACACTATATCAACACTTAATAGAACATCTCTTGAATACACCTATATACCTAGACTATGCCGCTACCACACCCGTTGATCCTGAAGCAGGCACGGGGTCAGATACAAGGTCTTTAGTTTTGCAAAGTAACGTGGCTAAAGCACCTGAAAATTCTATTCATAGCGATATTACCATAAAAGAAAACGTAACAGACTAACACAAAAAAATGCAAAATTAAAGACCTGCCCCCAATCTTGTTCTAAGTCTAGGCTTAGGTTTTTTTAAGGGGATGTGTTTTATGTTATTCATAATTATATTAGTTTTTCCCCATCACTACTCCATCGTTTTTTAACATATTGACTAAATTCTATTTCATCCGCATGTTCCATTACAATAACTTGAGGAGCAAAACCACAATCATTTTTAATAGTCGATATTTCTTCAACAATAACTTTGAAGATATTTTTCACCTGCTTAATATTGTCATCAAATGTAGGTTCATCATCAACTTTCTTTTGCTCTTTATCTTCTCTAATAACATTTATTGCTTTTGGGAAATATACTTGACTTGGTTGGTCAATAAATAAAAAAGAGGGTATGCAAGAATTTTTTTCTTTACAACTAAGATGCAAAAGCGATAAAAATAACGACAAATGGCAAGCTAACCAATTTGCTCCACTTCCCATTTCTGATAGCCTAATCTTTTGTTTTTCATACACATGATAAAACTCAAAAGCTTTTAAATCAAAACGCATTATTCCAGGTTGTAACTCTTTTTCAAAATCAAGCTTTTCACTTATTTCTGTCATTCGTTCACTTATAAAACTATCGGCATCCTTATATTTAGCCTCTAAATCATACCCAGCTAATTTCCCTTCAAGAAAACTTATTTTAGTTTTTATTTCCTCAATATCAATAGGACTTTGAGCTAATGTTGGTGTTTCAAGAATTTGCTCTAATATAGCTTCTATTCTTCCGCGTAAACGCATTAATGTTTCACGCAAGGATTGATTCTTAATAACTTCTTGACTAGATTTTTCTAAACTCTCTATTTCCAGTGTAATTATTCTAATATCTTTTTTTTGAGAATCACTTTTTTCAATTAATTTATTAATATGCTCTGAACTATCAGTTTCATATTTCCCGACATTTTTTAATTCTTCAATAAGTTCATTTCTTGACAGCCTTATTGTTTCAACTTTATCTTCAATTTCAGGAACTTTATGATGACATATTGGGCACTCAATTTTATCCTTAAATCCTTCAAAATCATTAGATAAAATAATTTGATTTAGCGTATTACCATAGCTATATGCATCTGTATTATTGTCATTGACCTGTTTAATAAGATGCGTAGTTTCTGATAATTCAACTCTATATTTTTTTCGTGTATTATTCAGATTAAGGAGTTGAAGTTTAATATCACTATCTTCTTCAGCCGTTCTAGGAATAACGGGTAAATTTTCTGCTATTTTTTTAAGTTCTCTTAAAGTAAGCTCAATACCTAAAATAAGACCAATAGATGTGTAATATTGTTCAATAGGTACTCTTAATCGCCTTATTTGTTCATCTTTATTTAATTCAAGTGATTTTTTTCGCTTTGCTTCAGCATCTAACTGTTTTTTCTTAGCTTCAAATTGTTGCTTTAAACTATAATACTCCGCATCTACCCAACCAAGTAATATTGGAAGTTGGTCAATAGTTTTTTTTCTTTTTTGGTAATCGTCAAACCTATAAAATAAGCTGTGTTTATTGGCAATTAGGTTTTGATGTTGAAATAACAGTGAGACAAAGCTACGCATTGTAACTTTTCCTGCTTTTCTTCTATCTTCTTCACTACTTTCACGAGTATCTAAAACGGCTAATCCTAAATGTTGCTCAACATCTTGTTGAACATCTTTCATTTGTCTTAAAGATTGACTGTTGAAATAGTCAAAAGAAAAAATCTCTAAAAAATCACTCTCAACTTCAAATGAAAAATATGCTTTTGTTCTATTACTGCTTTTCCAATGAGGACGAGCGATAACTAGATATTTTTCTGAGACTTTTATGATAATGCAAAATAATTCAGTAAAGTCTGTTATTTTTCCAACAGGTATAGTTGAACGAGATGAAAATAAACAATAATCAACAATTTCAATTAATGCACTTTTTCCTGTTTTAGAATTACCTGTTATTATATTAAGACCATCACCAAGGGAAACGTCTCTCATTTCTCCAGCTTGAGAAAACAGAACTATTTTTTTAATGTAAGCATTCATATATTTGTTATTCCTAATTTAACAAAAACATTTCGATAATCTTCTTTGGCCAAAATTCCCCCAAGATAATAAGCGGCTTTACAATAATCACGGTTAATAGCGTGCTTTTCTTTTTTGTATTTAATTATATTTTCGACTGTTATAAATTCATCTATTTTAAGCGTTTCAACATTTGCCAAATAGATAAGTCCTTTATTTGTAAATTCACGATATTGCTCGACTTGATTGTTTTTATTAAGCAAAGCATTTTTTATTTCTAAGGTATTTTTATTGTTTAAAATACTGCTAAAGCTACTTGTAGTTATAGCTACAGATAA
>JAGLUC010000094.1 GCA_023134955.1 Methylococcales bacterium
TCAAAATACCCTGCCAGAACTTTTTGGACGATTAATACATCTTTAATAAACAATGACTTTGTAGCAATGTCCGCGCCTCGGTGCAATTGATAACTCTTTTTTTTAGAGAAAAGAGCCTTATTTTTAATCGCGCTTAGGACAGGTACTCCTGCAGACCCGATTGTTTAAAGATACTGAGTATTTACGATTTATTTCTAAATTTTGATCTCCGCTTCATACTGCCACTCCCAAAAACAACCATTTTCATGTATAGTATACGGTTATAATAAATCTCATGACTATGAGATAAGCCATTGTTTTTATGTAAAAATGATTTCCAGCATAGTAACTGCATCTGTGTTTATGATAGCTCTTGGTGTTGTTTTAGCCATCATATTAGCAATTGCCAACAAAAAACTTTTTGTCTATGAAGACCCTCGTATTGATGAGGTAGACGATATGTTGCCTCAAGCTCAGTGTGGAGCCTGTGGCGTACCAGGTTGTCGACCTTTTGCTGAGGCTGTGGTCAGTGGTGAAAAGAATCCATCAGCCTGTACAGTTAATACCCCAGAAGGTAATGCAGAAATTGCATCTTATATGGGGGTAGATATGGGTGATACTGAAAAAGTGGTTGCCCGTCTTGCCTGCGCAGGAGGTACTCATGTTGCCTATACTCGCGCTAAATATGAGGGTTTACAAACTTGTCAGGCAGCTGCCGCAGTTTCTGGTGGTGGTAAAGGTTGTAACTGGGGCTGTTTAGGCCTGGCTGATTGTGCGGATGTTTGTGATTTTGACGCTATATTTATGGATGACAATGGTTTGCCTATTGTTATTGAGGATAAATGTACCGCCTGTAATGATTGCATTGTGGTTTGTCCCAAAGACTTATTCTCATTACAACCAGTGAGCCATCAGTTATTTGTCGCATGTAAAAGTTTAGATGAAGGTGATCAGGCGGAACAAGAATGTGAAGTCGCTTGCACAGCCTGTGAAAAATGTGTGGTTGATGCGCCAGAAGGTTTGATTGAAATTAAAAACAACCTGGCGGTGATTGATTTTAAAAAGTATGACGAGATTTTAGTCAATCGTACGCCTATTGAGCGTTGCCCTACGGGTGCTATTGTGTGGATAGATAGTAAGTTAGGTACTACGAGGTCTAGCACTGGAAAAGCAGCTAAGAAATCCATGCGTACTGAATCTTTGCCACAAGGTTCAGAAAATTAGCGAAACGAATCGCTCATAAAATCCGCATGATAATACGAAATACAGAAACCCACTCTACATTTATAGAGTGCTAGTGGTGCGTCAATGTTGTAATGACGAGTAAAAAACACATTGTCTCTTAAGCCCTCTCTTGCTGGAGA
>JAGLUC010000095.1 GCA_023134955.1 Methylococcales bacterium
AACGTACATGCTCAATGTCCCATTCCTCCTTTTTGTAACTATCAAACTGAAACCTTAGATTTGATGCATTATTACTAAGAATAGAAGCGATATTAAAAAGTAATAAAGCTGCTCGAATATTTTTACTACCATATTCCCAATTAATTAAATATTCTTTTATATAATCATTCAGTTCATCTTTACTTGAAAATTCAGACAGGTGTTTATTTGGAGCAAACAAACCATTAAAAATCTTTTCTTTAAGCGCACCTTTGAACCCCTGCTTACCATCAACTGTTTCTGATATATCTATAATTTTAGCTATTGAAATTTTCTGATTAACAAGATACCCAACAAGGTGGTATAAATCACGATCTTCGTACCATTCATCTATGGTCATAAAGTATCTTTTAACATTAGCCCATTTAGTTAAATCATTTCCTTTATCATTAATAAAACTGTTATTAAAGACCAAAAAAGTATAAAAAGAGTCTTTTTTAAGCTCAGTATCAACACTGTACTCATCAGCCATCAATTTCAAAATAAATTCAATACGATTTGAATAAGTGTCAGTGTTTTGCATGAAAAACCACATATCATCAGCCTGCAATGATTTTTCGATACCATCCCATTCTTGAGCAATCTTAAGCTGCTGAAGAGTAACTTCACCCTTATTGAAATTCTTGGAACGAAGGAACAAGCCTTTAACAAGCTCAGCATTTGTAAGTGGTATTTTCCCCATATTTAAACGAGTAAAAACCTCCACAGCATCAATTGTTTCATTTATTTCATACCAAATTACCTGTACCTTATTAAGAAACACAGATTCAATATCATTAATTCGGCTAACATAATCTTTAAACCATGTTTTAATTTCATCAAAACTTTCGTACATATGAAAAAAATCAATATTGTCATCTTTTTGATTTTCATCTAACGACATTAAGTAATTTTTGCTACCAATACGAGTTTGGTATTCCAGTGTGAAAATTTCTTTTCTAAATTCTTCTGAAAATCTGCTGTTAAAAAAACTCAATATAAGAAATATTGTTGTTAGCCGTTGCTGACCATCAACTAATTCCCACTGATCTCCACGATTTTT
Organism: Methylococcales bacterium; assembly: GCA_023134955.1. Lineage (GTDB taxonomy): Bacteria > Pseudomonadota > Gammaproteobacteria > Methylococcales > Methylomonadaceae > QPIN01. The sequence continues at coordinate 1,082 of JAGLUC010000095.1, forward strand.
TATAACTATCGGCTGCAAACAGTAAAATTCATTATTTGATTTATGTTCTTTATCACAAAACTCCAAAACATCGTTAAGCAGCTCTCTTACCTGTCGTCTTTTCCAACGATACCCACGCTGATAATCAGGAATAAAAAAATGTTCCGAAAGTAGGTCGTTAATTGGTTTTAAAGTGAGTTCATTATCACTCATATCAGTCTTGTCCTTCCTGTAAGTAGTTCTTGCATCATGCCTTGTTTTATTTGTTGGGTTTTATTTAAGCGGTTTTCAAGCAAATCGATCTCTGAATCCATAACAGATAAAACGTTTGCGATGGCGGTTTGTTCAGCATTAATTTTAGGTAAAGGAATTAAGGTTTCCCCAAATTCTGTTTTGTTAATAATAGGAACAGCTTGATTACCCGCTAAAATTTTTATTCGTGGCACGGCATAATCTAACGAATAATAAATATACTCACTATTACAAGAACCATTTGGAAAAACAGCATTAATTTGTTGATTTGATGTTAATTCAAATGATGCTATACCTATCTTTCCAATGGTTGACCCTATACATGTAAAAAGGATGCTATTAGCTGGAAACTTTCTCGATAAATTAAAGCCTTTAAGGGAAAGCTTTTTATCCGTGTCTTTAACCCACTTATGCCAACCCAAGTCACTCGGACTAACAAATAAATAATCACTACCATAATTAGAAGAGTCCATAGTCGGCGGGGTATTTCCTGTACCCAGTTCAGCCATATCAACTAGCTTAACACACGTCCAATCCTCAGGAATCTCACCCAGCTCGGTTTGTTTGTAGCCTTTTCCTTCACCAAAACCAAGCAAGCGTTTTTTGCCTGTTAGCAGTTGCTGCATGGTGGTTGTTTTGATGGCTTGTTTTTTTGTGATGAGTTTTTCTAATGAGATGATTAAGGTATCAATATCGGATAAAGCTTTGGCTATGGCGGTTTGTTCACTCTTGTTTATAGGAAAAGAAAGAGGGATATTTTCAATAGTTGAAGCATTTAAGCTAGGAACTCCTGATGCTTCGTTATAAGACATCCAGTCAATCAAGCAAAATTTATAAAATATAAACTTTGCATCATTTACCACATTAATTTCAGAGTAAAAAAGAGTATCAACTGTCCAAAAAGGTGTATCAATGAATCTAGGCTTATTAATGGTTCCTTTACGACCAATTAATACTGATGGTTTTGAGTAAAGCGGGATATTTGTTCTATCAATTTCTCCTCCTGTTCCTAAAACAGGGTATATTCCATCAATACAGACAATCTCCTTTTGAGAGCGCCCATGTCGAATACTTAAAACTCCACCAATTGGCTTTACACTCCAATCATTAGGAACCATGCCAACCTCAGTCGACATATAACCACCAGGAGAAACATTCTTTTCTGATGCGGTCTGCTCTTCGTTTACATTAGTTAAATACCTAGCTCGTGCCTCCTTAACCTTAACCATCACCATACTAAGCCCATCCGTTGCAAATGCACATCCACCTTAGCCGATAACACACTAACTTCTTCCATAATCTGTGGCAAAGGTTCAGCATAGCGTTCTTCCAAAGTTTTAACTCGATTAGCTAATTGCTGAGTAACGCGCTCAATCTCTGCTTGTATATTGCTTTCTAACACCGCAAACCATTTATCATCCACTACCAGCGTTTTGCAATCTTGTTCCGTTAAGGTGGGATATTTGGCAAACACTTGTTTATCCAGTTTTTCCTGTGCGTCTTTAACCACTTTCTTAGCTTTGGCTTCAGACTCAATCCATTGTTTACACTGATTTAAAACCTTAATCTCATCTAAATCTATCGCTAGTTTTAATCGTGCAGCGACACTGGCTTTAGATATTTTTCCTGAATCTGTTTGTGCATCAACTAATAAACTCTCTTCGCCATTATGTTCTTCCATAAAACTGTCTAGCGTTTGAGTCGCAGTGTCTAATTCGGTTTGCAGTTGCTCCAGCGCGGTTTGCTCTGCTTGAAAATAACACTTAATCAGTAAAGCGGGATGAATGAGTTCAGCCTTGTACTTGGTTTTATTGATAATCAAATCAGCTGTTTCTTTTAATTTTTCACCTTTTTTTGTCACCAATTCACGCAGCTGTTTACCTGCTGCCCAGCCATCTTGAGTTACCACATAAACATCATCCTGCATCAGCTCTTCCCAGTATTCCATCAGGATTTGATAAATATCGTATTTACTGAGTAAATCCGCTTCGGCATAGTCGTTTAATAAACTTTCTGACAGCCGATAAATCAGCACTTTCGGTTTATCACCAATGGCTATCTCTTTCAGTTGGGTTTGTTGCTGCCATTGTTTAAAAATCACCAAGGCTTTTTTTGCAAAGGCTTTAAATTCTGGGTGATCAAGAAGGGTGGTTTTAACTTGCTGTGGTTTCACTAAAGAATCACTATAGCCTTCTCTTGCAGATTTGAACAATGTGGCTCGTAGTGTAGGGAATACCTGCCAATAGGCATCCAATGCATCAATATCCGCATTCGGAATACCGCCTGATAAATGCGCACTTAAATCATGTAGGTCTTCTGTTTCACTGCTATCAATATAACGTGGGATATTAAGGTTGAAACCATTATCAGCAATTTCATTAAAGCTAATCATGCGACTAAATCGCTTGAGTTTCGTGTGCTTGGTAAAAACATCAACTATTTTATGAATATCCTGACTACGCAATCGGTTTTTGTTGCCATCTTTAATAAAACCTTTGCTGGCATCAACCATAAAGATACCTTTCCTAGCTGCTGCCTGCTCTTTGTCCATCACAATAATGCAGGCAGGAATCCCCGTTCCGTAAAACAGGTTGGCAGGTAAACCGATAATGCCTTTGATATAACCTTGGTGGATTAGCTTTTCACGAATACGCGCTTCGGCATTGCCTCGAAACAATACCCCATGCGGTAAAATTATCGCCCCTTTGCCTGTGCTGTTGAGTGATTTAAGTATATGCAGTAAGAAGGCAAAATCACCATTTTTATCGGGTGGTACTCCATATTCAAAGCGTTTAAACTCATCATTAGTGAGATTAATCCCACTACTCCATGATTTAAACGAGAATGGCGGATTGGCCACTGCAAAATCAAAGGTTTTTAGATTGCCTTGTGCATCTTTCCACTGCGGACTTGCCAAGGTATTATCCTGCCAGATTTTAGCGGTGACATTATCATGCAAAATCATGTTCATCCTCGCTAACGCGGCAGTGGCGTTATCCATTTCCTGTCCAAAAATAGATAAACCTCGTGGCGCTTCATCGGCAGCCTTTAATAATAAAGAACCTGAGCCACAAGTGGGATCGTAAACAGTTTTTGCCTGATCTGTTTCGCCTGTAATCCCTACCACTTTGGCAAGAATACGTGAGACTTCGGAAGGCGTATAAAACTGTCCTTTGCTTTTCCCTGAATCAGTTGCAAAATGGCGCATTAAATATTCATAAGCGTCACCGAGTAAGTCATCCCCTTCGGCACGATTAGCAGAAAAATTTAAACCTTGGAAAATCCCCACCAATTTGGTAAGACGATCAACCATGTCTTTACCTTTGCCGAGTTTATCTTCATCATTAAAATCGGCAACATCAATCACGCCTTTTAGATCATTTTGTTCCGCCAGCTTACCGATAATGATATTAATTTTATCGCCAATTTCTTTATCGTTTTTTAGCTTAATTAAATCATCAAAAGCCCCCCCCTTCAGGCACTTCAATCATGCCGTATGGATCATCAGCATATTTATCGGACACGTATTTCATAAATAACAGTGTCAGCACATAATCCTTATATTGAGAGGCATCCATCCCACCACGAAGCGCATCACAACTGGCCCAGAGTGATGAATATAGTTCGTTCTTTTTTATTGCCATTGATTAAGGTAGTTCCTTTTTGTCGATTTATAGCACTATTATTAAATTTTAGCTTAGGCACAAAATAGAGCTTTATTATTTATACTTATGATACGACAGAATAACGCTCCTTGTTGCTTAAATAATTTGATAAATCAACAAAACTGAGACAGACTTATAAATACGATGAGCTATTCAGCATGACTAAATCATTTAGCTAATCCGATAAATAAGGTTAATTGGAGGGTTGTCTGTGTTGGCAAAAAAATAAAAAAAACCTCTAAAATTATTTAAAAAAAGCCCCCATAAAGGGGGCATAAAAGTTAAGCAGCAATCAGTTGTTTTGCTAAAGCAACTTCAATACTGTCACCATCAGAATTCAACACATCAAGCCCAGTATCGGGCATGTCTCCTGACGTTGACTGGCTGACCGCTATTTTTTTGGCCATCAATTCCAGACAGGCGATTTGTGCTGTTTTCTCATTGCCTAGAAAATACACGTCCACAGGCTGTTTTTGTCCTATACGCCAGGATCGTCTAGCCGCTTGTTGAACGGTATACACATTGTAGCCACTTTGCATAAAGCAAATGGTTGGAAAATCCAGCAAGTCCAAGCCTGTTTTTACCAGTTCAGGGTTGCAGATCATCACATCAATACCTCGATCTACTTGATCCATAATCCAGTCTTCACGTTTATCAGTACCTACGCTTGAACGTAATACGGCTACTTTAAAATCTGCCATTTCTAGCATTCGTTTTAATCGAGTCGCTGTATCGCGTTTTCCTGTATACACGGTATAAACCAGCACCTTTCTATCCTGAGCCTTATTTGCTTTACAAATCTCAACTAATTCCTGTTCTTTTGGACTCAGTTCATCTTCTTCAAGCACGGCTGGAACAAAAGCCAGAACGTCTCTGGTTCGTGGATGAATAATTTCTTCATCCCGAAAACAGGTATCAGGCCAGGCTAATAATGCATTCATGACAACACCCATTAAGGTTTTATCACCTTTTGCCAAAGCTTGCCTTAGTTCATGGGTTAAATGGCTGGACAACCTTTCATATTCAGTTGTCTGTGCTTCATTCATACTCACATTTCTAAAGGTTTCCTGATAGGCTGGTAATACGTTGCCACCAATATCTTTCAGTTTTAAAAATGCTGTGTACGGTAAAACATAACGAGCCACACCTTTTGAACCAAATCCTGGTGCTTTTGAGGTATGAACTACCATTTTTTTGCCTTTGGCAGTACGATGATTTCCATCTTTGCTTTCTTTAAATACATCCTTTAATACTCCATGTTCACGCATAAAGCTCATGGCAGCAGAACCCAGACTATTTTGAGCGTTATACTGATAACCATCTTCCAGCATTCGTGTAGACATCACACGCCATAGCAAATAGAACAGATCATCGGCATAGCCACCCATCAAAGTACCTGTAAGCAAGATAGTTTTTCTGGCTTTTCCAGCTAAAACTCCCATTGCCTGGCCTTGTGCTGAACCTGAGTTTTTATACTCATGTCCCTCATCAACCAATAACAAATCAAAGAAATGTTCAGGTAAATAACGTTTGATAAATTCAGACGGTTGGTAACCACCCTGTCCAAAACCAAAGGCTTGTTTTGCCATGGCTCTTTCCATTCTGGCTGCTTGTTTATCTGAAAATACCAGATCACCGTTATCATCCATTAAGTTAATAAACTCATGAACATTATCAGACAGCATGGTTGATAATGTTTTTACTCCAAAGCCTTGTAGCAATTTATCCGCTGTTTTAGGGTCTATTGTGGGAATCTGACACATTGATTTATGTACCATGCCTCGATAGTCACTGGGTTGCTTATTGCGTTTAAGTGTCCATAAAGCGGATTGACAATGCTGGCACTGCTTTCTGCTATCATCACTAATATAAAAAGCACTCGCACTAATATGTTCGCCGTCATCATCAAAAACAAAACCACCACAATTAGGACAGGCCGCATATTCATGTGTCACCGTATAAGTACGTCTTGCTACTGACTGAGTTTCTGGAATTATGACTCGCTCATAAACTTTGCGATTCACAATAGACGGTTTCCAATCAAACCCCATCCGCATTCTTACCCGTCCTAGAATAAAAAACTCTGGCACAGTCGGATTGCTTTTTTGATTTGCCCGAATTTTGAGTAATTGACGCAAGGTATCAGGGCCATTCAACACCCAAACTTTTGCATCTTCAATAGTTTCAAGAATTTCTCTTCGCCATTTATAGACCAAATGAGGGGGTGCTATCACCAAGGTTCTGCGATACCCCTCTTCAAACAAAGAGGCTGATACAGCAATACCCATCATGGTTTTGCCACAGCCCATTTCACCGTTTAAAACAGCGGCAGACTCACCTTCATCAGACAATAATTTACAAACCGCTTGTACCCTTTCCCGTTGAGCGGCAAAGGGTTGACGTTTTAAATTATCCATCACCTTGTCCCATTTTTTATTCGGCATACCGTCATAAATGGGTGGGTGTTGTTTTGATACCGATGTCATTAAACCTGCACCAAATTCAGTTAAAAACTGGTTCAGGTCTATAACATTCGGTTCTTGCACTTCATCTGTAGACTGTTCATCTAATTCTACAGCTGCTTTTTCTCTAATTTCATTCATGGTTGTTCTCATATAAAAATGGGAAAACAATCCCCCTTCAGGAAGTGTTTTCCCAAAGGGTTAAAAAATCAGTTAATACTGCTCAATTACATGTTAAATTTCATCACAGCCAGAACCAGAGTAATAACCATCATCGGTATTTTCATACTCTCTTTCTTCTTGATAGTATTGTTCCTCCAATGTTTCAAAGGGCTCTTCCTCAGGCGTTCTGTTAGTAAGGTTGCAGTTCATAAAACACTCCATTTATATTAAAAATCCTGTGTGCTTCACAGCAATCCATGTTCTGCAAAAGAATACGTGCTATCACCAATAATAATATGATCTAAAACACATATATCGACAGTCTCTAAGGCTTTTTTCAGTTTACTTGTAATCTCTTTATCAGCACGACTAGGCTCTTTTATTCCAGAAGGATGATTATGAGAAAATACAACGGCTGCCGCGTTATATTGCAATGCTGATTTAACAACTTCACGCGGGTAAACACTGGCTGAATCTATCGTGCCATGAAACATCTCATCACAGGAAATGACTTGGTTCTGGTTAGTTAAAAACAGGCATAAAAACACCTCGTGTTCAAAATGAGCTAGTTTTAATTTTAAATATTCTGCTGAATCAGCTGGTTTTGATATTATTGTTCCTTTAGCAAAATAGCTGTTGTAAATAAAGGTTGCTTCTTCTATTACATCATCTTCATCAGCGATACGATATCGCCCATTTGAATTTTTGATATATAACATGGTGTTCTCCGAACTAAATTAAAAAAAATGAAGAACACGACCCCGTATACGAGGAATGCTCCCCGATTGGGTTGAAAAATTAATTTAAAAAATTGTCTGCAACACTTCACGCGTGAAATGGCTATTGGAAGTACAGACTCGCAATAGCAAAAGGCGTTACTGAATACGCAGTAACCACGGTAAAAATTCTATGGTCTTGGTCAATTTCTATTAACTCTGTTTTTTAGTTCTTTCCAGCAACCTGTGTAACAAGTCACTCGAAAGAACCCCTCTGAAAATCAGGGGTTCCAATTTCACGTCTTTATTCCTTCACTTTATGGTTAAAATTTCGCCAAAGGTGGGACTGTTAGGGGTAAAATCAATCGCCTTTATTTGTGGAACAAACACATCCAATGAGGTTCGGATTTCTCTAAATTCACCATTGCCTTGGGGTTCCTGTACCACCGATTGCTTTTTATCCTTAAAGGTATCGCCTTTGATAACATAGGTTTTCTGCCCATCATCTGACTGAACAACGCCTGATACCTGACCTGCTGCCAACGCTAATGCCAGGTGCCAATCAGATAAAGCCATTAATGGTCGTCTATGACCTTGGACAGAACTATTCATTTGCATATTAAATTGAGGCCAAAGACAAGGGTATTTATCAATTTCCTCTTGTAATTGCTGCTCATCAATTGACATCGCATTAAAACGAATTTCACCCGCTGCAGCTGAGGGAACCGTATACTTTTCTGTAGACCAGACCTTGGGTTTATCCTCTGTATCACAAAACCCATCCAGTGTAGCCAGTGTTTCCTTGTATTGTTTATCACCCTTAACCGTGCGTCGTCTTACCCCCACCACAACCACTTGTTTAAAGCGTTGTTCTGGCGCTAAGACAACACTGATATGATCAAATGCTGCAGCAATCCATCGCCTGACTTCTTGATCCAGCGTGTAATGAAGAATGATTAAGACCATGACACCACCATATTGCAAAAGCCCGGCAGATCGTTGGTAAAATATTTTCTCCAGACGTTTTTTGCCTTTAGAAATGGCACTATCATTCGTTTGTGCTGTATCAGCCACCAAATCACCATAGGGTGGATTTAGCCACAATAGACCAAAGCTTCTTGGGGTAATAATGGTGTCTTGAAAGTCACCGTATAAACAGCGATTTAATAACTTTTTTGCCTGAACAGAACGTTCCTTATTATATTCCACGCCAAAAGTCTCGACCGTTTGTTCGTTGAGTGGTTGCTGGAGTGCATGTTGACATTCTGCTAATGCACTGCCTTCACCAGTACAAGGATCAATGATTCTCATTGACCCTGCGTTACAAGGAACCAGCTTATCAAGAATCATTTCTATCGTTGCTGAGTCGGTTGGGTAATAGCCATTTTTTACAAAATTATGGGCTAGTTGTTGAAACATTAAAGCCATGGGCTTCTCCTTAAAATGTACTAAATTAAAAAAGAGAAACCCAGTCCCACACGGGAATTAGGTTTCCCGTGTTGTTAAAATTAAATTGAGCTGTTTTTATTAAAGGGTTAATTGTCCTGACATCACTCTTTGACTGATTTCACTATTAAATTGCTCTTCAGGCAGGGTAATGGAAATAACATCAATTCCATGTCCAGAGATAATCTTTAGCCAGCCTTGTTCCTGCATCAAGCTTATAATGTTGCTTTGCCAGTGTTCCAATAATGGTAAATGACAAACCTGTTTGATTAAACCCCAAGCTCCTTCCTGTTGATTATCCTGCCCCAGCTGCATTAATAAATAAGCTTCTCGATTGACATAATCAGGTTGCCTGGTTTTTTATCAAATAGCCAAACATGCACTAGATCACCAAATAAATTGGACTTAGGCATTCTGCCTGTCATTTTATCTAAACGATCTGGGTTGCCAATCTTTGCTGGATAATTTTCAAATCGAAGTTTACTATCTGATGTATCTTCATTTTCAGAGGCTACATGACCATCAAAAGATAATTGAGAGATGCCCCCTTCATTTGCTGTCAGGGTTAATCGTGCCAATAGTTCCTGAATAGCGGTATCTCGCCCCCAGCATGAAGCGAAGACCAAATATCCTTCATCACAAACCAGCGCATCACAATACACATCGTTTATTTCATTCACTGCTAACATTTGTTTTCCTCCTTAACCTTTAAGAAAATACACAATCCCGTAGGAAAGCATATTTTCCATCAAGGTTCGTTTATTAAGTGTTATAAAAGTTAAGTTCTAGTCCAATATTGACCGATAGGATTAAACTTATAATTGAGTGATTTCAAGCGTTCACGTTGCTCACGAAAAGTCACTCGGCTGACTGTTGGGTCTAGTTTAAAACTGTCTTGTAAAGGCCAAAGTAGACCAAACAATTTTTTATCTGATAATTCTTCAGCTGTCAGATCACTTTGATCTTCATCCTCAGAATCTGTGGAGTGGATTAATTCAGTTGAATCTGTTGATTCAGTCGACTCAATCGAACTTTCCATTTTTGCTGTTTTGCTATCAGCTTCTTTTTCTTCATCCAAAGGATCTTGTTCTAATGACCCGTGTTGTACGGGTTCTATTTCATCAACATTCGCTAATGAAATATTTTCCAGCGCAGCTCGAACTTCAACGACCAAACGGCTTCCCGTTGAGTAGGTTGAAGAGAAAATTTTCCTAATAGTAAACAGCCCTTGATAAGAACCTTCATCATATTGATCAAGAATTTTGTCTTTGACTGAAAATTCACCAATCTCCGTCTGTAAACTACCAATACGGAATGGGCCATGAATTCCTGTAATGATCTTGATATTCAAGCGGCCTTCTATGCTAATCATAGTAGTGCTCCTTGCTCACAAGAAATACCCACTATTCTTAACTGTAAACTCCCTAGATAAGAGGCTTGATTAACTTGAAAATAAAAACTATCTATTAGTGTTTTTTTAAAATGTGTCATAGGGTTTTTCCTAAT
>JAGLUC010000096.1 GCA_023134955.1 Methylococcales bacterium
GGTTTATCAACAATAGGTAGCATTTCTTTTGGACTGGCTTTGGTGGCAGGAAGAAATCGGGTTCCTAATCCTGCAACAGGAAAAACACATTTTCTTATTTTTTGAGTCATTTTTATTTTTGAGTATTAATAGATTATTCTGTAAAACCGTGAGGGTTTTGACTTTGCCAGTGCCATGAATCAGCAACCATATCAGTCAATGTTTTTTGAGTATGCCAGTCAAGTTTACTGAGTGCTAAAGCTGGATTAGCATAGAACTCTGCAACATCACCTGCTCGGCGAGGGGCAAACTTATAATTAATTTTCTTTCCTGTTACTTGTTCAAAAGTATGGATAATTTCTAATACACTATAACCTTTACCTGCACCTAAATTATAAGCCTTACAAGCCCCTGAGTTAAAATCATCTGATTCTAATGCTAACAAAGCCTTTAGATGACCTTTAACCAAATCAACCACATGAATATAATCTCTTATTCCTGTACCGTCTGGCGTTGGGTAATCATTACCAAAAACAGATAATTGTTCTAATTTACCCGCAGCAACTTGAGAAACATAAGGCATTAAATTATTTGGAATGCCATTAGGGTCTTCACCAATCATGCCACTTTCATGAGCACCGATTGGATTAAAATAGCGCAACAAAACAATTTTCCAGGGTGATGCTGTTTTAGATAAGTTATCCGAGGCAGATAGGTCTTTTAAAATATCTTCGATCATTGCTTTAGATTTACCATAAGCACTGGTAGCACCAAAAACAGGTAATTGTTCATGATATTGTACCGTATCAGATTCTCCATAAACGGTAGCAGAAGAGCTAAAAATCAGCTTTTTAACATTAGCTTCAGTCATCGCTTCAGTTAGAATCAATGATCCATAAACATTATTATGATAATATTTTAAAGGTTGCTCACAAGACTCACCGACTGCTTTTAGCCCTGCAAAATGCATGACAGCATATATTTTATGCCTGGAAAAAATTTCAGATAAGACTTTTTTATCTCGTATATCTGTTTGGTAAAACAGCAACTCTTTTCCAGTAATTTGTTTTATACGGTTAAGTGCCTCGGCTTTGCTATTACACAAGTTATCAATAACAATAACATCATAATCAGCATTTAATAATTCAACACAGGCATGGCTACCGATATATCCAGCACCACCAGTGACTAAAATTGTTTTTTTATAATCCATATTTTTGTTGGTAGACTTATTGGGATTTATAATACTTTTTCGTTAATGAAAAAGTAGCCCGTATGAAATTTACGTAATAC
>JAGLUC010000097.1 GCA_023134955.1 Methylococcales bacterium
TCATTTCTTACCTATCAACTTATTAACCCCTATTGAAACCGACCCTATTTTCAATCCAAGAAAGTATATCCATACGTTCATGTAAAATGGCAATTATTAACGGAACACTTTCTTTTTTATGAATGTAGAAAATATAGTGATGCTCACATTTATTCATTAAAACCTGAGGAAACCGCTTTGAGAACATTCTCGGTTGCACCATTCGGTTTGAGATTTCTTGGAAACGCCTTTCAAAAGATTTTGCATAACTTAAATATTAATTTTCACCCCATTTTTCCAAGGTATACCGAGCAATACCTCTAAGATCTTCTTCCGCTTCAGGTATAAGATGATAAACCGTCATTTAATTACTGCATTTCTTGATATATTTCTTTAAAAATTTGCTCTACAGATTTATCGCTCACAACCCCGCGTTCTGCTGCTACAATTCTTGGCTCTAAAAACACCTCCAATGCTTGCAACCCTTTGTCATTTGGTAACACTCTTTCTAAAACATACTCTTTAATACTCTGACCAGACAATGCGGATACAGCCTTAATTTTTTGATGCTGCTCAGCTGTTACATCAATAGATAATCGCATAACTAAACCTCCTGAATCCTATTACGATAAAACAACAATAACACAAATGTACATTTACACATCCGAAAAATAGCTCTTAAGCCTTAAAAAACATTCTATAAAGCATACATGCCATCCGCCTATTTCTCTAGGCAATACCTAGAGCTTTACGGTAGCTACCTCTTGACTCCTACTTGAAGCAATAAGCCGATTATAAATTTTTTCTATACTATGTTTCTTATTAAATATCGTATTTATGGCAACACTCATTTCTTCAGTTTCATCCTCGTAAGTATGAGACAAAGTGTTTCTTATTTTTCTTAACTCAAGCCATTGTGCCGTACTTTCTAAAAGGGTTAATTTTTCCAATCTATTGAGCATATCAATAAAGGATAGCTCCTCACTATCCTCTTCTAACAAAAGAAAGATGACTTTAAATAACCTTTGACCCATAGTGTCTTGCAACTTTGCAAACCGAAATAAATATTGATCAATATGTTCTATGTCATCTTCACTCAAATTGACATATTTATCTTTAGTGAGAGGCAGTATTCCAGCTGATTTTTTATATGCGCTGTCCATTCTTAGAATATGTTTATCGCATTCATTAATGATTTTTTGTAATTTTATTTGATTCACATTCATAGCTTTATCCCTGTTCTTATCGCTTCTTGCTCTATTAATCGCGTATCATCATGAGCAATAACCACATCTATTTTTTGCTCTCCAATCGCCATATTCAGAGCAACTAAGAATTTTATTTTTTTATGATACAACTGCTCTGCATTACTTTTATTATCAGGGATAATATATAAATCTATATCTCCCCCTTTTTTACTATCATCGACTCTTGAGCCAAATAAATAAACCTCTGAATGCTTATCAAAATATTTATGCGTTATATTTACGATGGCTTTCTGGTCTGATGCAGTAATTCTCATAATGCTTTCATTACCTTTTCAATAAATTTAATCTAATTCTTAAGGCGTTGCAAACAACTCTCCGATTACGCTACCGCTAATCGAAATTACGTGCTTTCCTACTTGTTTTTTAACTTTAAAAAAGGGATTAATTAATCTTTAAAGCACTTTTAACTATTTCATTCCTGAACAATTCATTATCATTATTATAAATGACTATATCTACTTTCAAATCAAATCCAGCTTTCATCAAGTTACTTATAAACTGTATTTTCTTTTCCCTGAATAACGACATAGGCAGGTTAACATCAACCGCTATATCTATATCCCCACCTTTTTTAGCATCATCCGTTCTACTTCCAAAAAGATAGATGTCAACATCACCAAAACTGGCTTGTACACTTTTTGTAATCTG
>JAGLUC010000098.1 GCA_023134955.1 Methylococcales bacterium
CTCTTGCTGGATGCCTACACGGATGTAGGTAAGTAGAGCAATGCAGGAGCAATTACCGAGAGGGGTTTGGGTGAGGAGGCGTTGAAATAAATTCTTTTATTCCTTATTCTTTTTATTTTTAGAGGTGGGAAAAAACCATTTGCAAAAGAGAATTGTTTTATTCTTCCTCACCCAACCCAACCCAACCCAACAAGAGAGGACTTAAGAACTGTTTTAGTCATTTTATGCTGAGTAGCGAATTAGGCCGTTTACGGGCACCAATTAGAGAATAATTAAATAACCTAAATCTACAAGCTATAATTCATTTTAACAATTATTTTATCTAGGTACATATACTGATGATCCCAGTAATCTTATCAGGCGGTAGTGGTACGCGACTTTGGCCTTTGTCTCGAAGTCAATATCCTAAACAATTTTTACCTTTGGTTTCTGAACATACTTTATTGCAAGAAACGGTTTTACGTTTGCAGGGTATTGATTCACTTAAAGGACCTATTGCTGTGTGTAATGAGGATCATCGTTTTATGATGGCTGAGCAGTTGCGGGAAATTAATATTCCACCCTCTGCCATTATTCTTGAACCTATAGGTAAAAATACGGCACCTGCCGTTGCTCTGGCAGCTTTAGCTGTAGATTCAGATTCTAAAGATGATATTTTGTTGGTTTTACCTGCTGATCATGTGATTGCTGATGTTGCTTCGTTTCAGAAAGCAGTTAAACAAGCTGAAATGATGGCTGAAAAAGGTTATTTAGTTACTTTTGGTATTGTACCGACTGCGCCTGAAACAGGGTATGGATATATCAAAAGTGGTAACAAAAATACCGATGTTGCATTTGATGTGGCAAATTTTGTTGAGAAACCTGATTTAGCAACGGCTAAAAAATATGTTGATAGTGGGGACTTTTTTTGGAATAGCGGTATGTTTGCTTTTAAAGCGGGTCGATATTTAGAGGAGTTAGAAAAATATCATCCTGATATGTTAAAAGCTTGTGCTGAGTCTTTTAATTCTGCCAAAGTTGATGCAGATTTTATTCGTTTAGATAAAGATATTTTTGCTCTTTGTCCAGCGGATTCTATCGATTATGCGGTAATGGAAAAAACTGATAAGGCGGTGGTTATTCCTTTAGATGCTGAATGGAATGATGTGGGGTCTTGGTCTGCCTTGTGGGATGTGACAAATAAAGATGATTCAGGTAATGCGGTTAGTGGTGATGTTTTAACCGTTAATACTGAGAATTCTTTTTTACATTCAAGTAGCCGTTTAATTACTACTGTGGGTGTAAGTGATTTAGTTATTGTTGAAACCGCTGATGCTGTAATGGTTGCATCAAAAGAACAGGTGCAAGATGTTAAAGAAATTGTTGAACAACTAAAGTCTAAAAAACGTTCTGAGGCAGGTATTCATCGTAAAGTTTATCGTCCATGGGGATATTATGATCTGGTTGATAGTGGAGATAGGTATCATACTAAGTGTATTGTAGTAAAACCTGGGGCAAAATTATCATTGCAAAAACATCATCATCGAGCTGAACATTGGGTGGTTGTTAGCGGTACTGCTTTAGTTACCAAGGGAGATGATGTTATTTTATTATCTGAAAATGAGTCAACTTATATCCCTTTGGGTGTTGTTCATAGGCTGGAAAATCCAGGTGTTATTCCATTGGAAATAGTTGAAGTTCAATCGGGTAGTTATTTAGGTGAAGATGATATTGTTCGATTTAATGATGAGTATGGTCGTAGTTAAGTGTTATGAATAACCAGGCTAGAATTTATATTGCCGGGCACCGAGGGATGGTGGGTTCTGCTATTTGTCGCCAGCTAAAATCTCAAAGCTTTAGCAATATTATAACGCGCACACATGCTGAATTGGATTTAACAAATCAGCAAGCTGTATTTGATTTTATGCAAACTGAAAAGCCTGATTATGTTGTGTTGGCGGCTGCAAAAGTAGGAGGTATTTTTGCTAATAATGAATACCCTGCTGATTTCATTTATGAAAATTTGATGATTGAGTCAAATGTGATTCATCAAACATATAAATCCGGTTGTACGCAGTTGTTATTTTTGGGTAGTTCTTGTATTTATCCTAAATTAGCCGAGCAGCCAATGGCTGAAGCAGCTTTACTGACAGGTACTTTAGAGTCGACCAACGAGCCATATGCTATTTCTAAAATTGCCGGTATTAAGTTATGTGAGTCTTATAATCGACAGTATGGTACAGATTTTCGATCTGTAATGCCGACTAATTTATATGGTCCTGGTGATAACTTTCATCCAAAAAATAGTCATGTTATTCCTGCTTTGCTTCGTCGTTTTCATGAGGCAAAATCAGAGGGTAAAGCTCAGGTTGAGGTATGGGGTACGGGTAAAGCAATGCGTGAGTTTTTGTTTGTCGATGATATGGCTGCTGCTTGTTTACATGTGATGAGATTGTCTGCTGATGGTTATCAGCAATATACGGAACCTATGCTTTCTCATATTAATGTGGGTACTGGCAAGGATGTGACTATTAAAGGGTTAGTTGATACGGTAGTTAAGGTAACTGATTATCAAGGCACTGTTACATGGAATAGTGATATGCCTGATGGTACGCCAAGAAAGTTAATGGATGTTTCTCGTTTAGCGTCTTTAGGCTGGTCTTACAATGTGGAATTAGAAGCGGGGTTGGAAATTAGTTACCAATGGTTTTTAGATAATCAAAATAAATTTAGAATGTAGATTATTGTAGCGTACGTTATTAACTTTTTAAATTAAATAAAAATGACTAAAAAAGCAGTTGATAATTTTAAAAATAACTTGGTTTTCAGTTATCCAGGTCTCTGTTTACTCGTATTTTAGAAGGATTGAGTTCTCTGTTTTCAATACCGTATATCTTTATCTATTTCAGTAAGCTTCTTCAAGCCATAAAGCAATCATGGTTTTAAGAATGATTTCTATGTCTAATTCCAGAGACCAATTATTGATGTATGTCAGGTCTTGTTTTATACGACCTAACATTTTTTCATCGGTATCTGTCTCGCCTCTATAGCCAGTAATTTGTGCAAGCCCTGTTATGCCAGGTTTGATTTTATGTCGACTTAGATAGCCATTAATTTTATGTTGAAAATATTCGTTGTGGGCAATTGCATGAGGTCGAGGTCCAACAATTGACATATCTCCAATTAGTACATTAATAAGTTGGGGCAGCTCATCAATACTGGTTTTTCGAAGAAATGCGCCTAATTTAGTGATTCGTGGATCACCCTGTATTGCTTGTGTTACTAGTCCTTTTTTTTCTTGATGTTGTTTCATGCTGCGAAATTTGTAAATATTAAATACTTCACGATCCCATCCGTGTCTCTCTTGTCGAAAAAAAACGGGTCCAGATGAGTCAAGCTTAATGAGTAGGGCAACAAGTAGCAAAATGGGTAGTAGACATATCATAGCTATTAGCGAAAAAGTGAAGTCAAATACTCTTTTGAATACTCTTTTTCCACCAACTAGAGGAGATTCTGAAAATGTAATAATAGGGAGTCCTGCGATTTCTTTAATATGATGATTAATGAGATTAAATGAGCTGGTATCTGGTGTCCAGTGTAAATCAACCCCTTCTTTCATTAGCTTTAAGCAGGTAAGTTCTAATTCGTCCAGTCGTTGAGAAGGAAGAGTAATGTAGACATGGTTTATTTTATTTTTTGTAATAATGTCGCTAATTTGATCTAACGAACCTAAGAATGTAAAGTCAGCAAAGTCTTTGCTTTTTGTTTTGTCAACATATCCAATAACTTCTTGTCCAAGCCAGGCATGTTTGTTTATTGATAGGGCTAACTTTTTTGCTAATGGGCTACTTCCCAATATAAGAGCATGTTTTTTTTGGTAGTATTTATTTCTAATGCGTAAATATAAAGATTTTATTAAAATTTGAAATAAATTTTGAACGATAAACACTATAGCTATCCACCAAATAAAAACCTCTCTAGAATAATAGCTAAGAGATTTAGTTATGAAGCCAATTACTAATAATATAAAAATAACGGTTGACCAGGCTTTGAACCTGGAAAATATTAAAAACAATAAAGGCTTGTTTTGTCTGTATTGACCAGAATGGTGGTAAGTAATAAAAATTAACAAAATGGTTATGATTGCGAGTATTTGATATTGTATTGAAAAGCTATTGCTTTTATAAGCAACTAATAAACAAAGAGATTCAGTAGCAACAAGACAGTCAATAAATAGCTGTAAAACCATTAACAGGTTGGGGTAGGGACGTAATAATTTATTTCTGGTAATGGTTGATATATTCATCTTTTATTTTTTTATTGATTTTTTATAAGTGCAAAGAATCGAGATCTTAAAGAAAAATTATTAAACATAGATAACAATAAGATTATGCAAATGGATACCAAATTTTTTGCTAGGTTTAGCGGTAGTTATTAAAGATATATAGATTGAAATTTTGCTTTAATAAAGATTTGTATTCACCTAGTACTCCATCAACATTGTATTGACGGGTTCTTGCTCTTAAGTTCTCTCTTGCTGGAGAGGTCTTAAGAGCTAATGTATTTTTTACCGTCATTACAGCATTGATGAACTACTGGTATTTTAGGATTGTTGTATTGATGGTTATAAATTGATCCCATTATATCAAAATCTCTGAGCCTAAACTAAGCCTATCGATAATGCGTGCAGGGCTTTAACCTGCTTTTCGTAAAGCAGACTAAAGATTCGCGCCCCAATGTTTTGGTATTTTTATCCCTCTCGGTGACTACTCCTTGGCAACTCTGTTCCACCGTAATTGCTCCTGCATTACTCTACTACACTACACTACACTACACATAGTCCCTAGTGTTATGCGTTACTCTACCTTCTGTATAATCTACATGGAAGTAATGAATGCAGATGTTGCAGGAGCAAATATCTGTCCATGCACTCGTCCTCAAGAGAGCTTTAAAGCAGCACTCGTCAATACATTATTAACGGAGTACTAGTAGTGCGTCAATGTGTAATGGCGAGTAAAAAACACATTGGCTCTTAAGCCCTCTCCTGCTGGAGAGGTAAGGGTGAGGAGAAACCAAACA
>JAGLUC010000099.1 GCA_023134955.1 Methylococcales bacterium
CGGGGAACCGATGGCTCGAACTAAAAGTAATTGCATCAGTCAGTGAGCTTTAAATGACGCTAATAAATCCACCAAACCATCTTCGTCAATAATAGGGATATTTAATTCCTGGGCTTTGCTCAATTTTGAGCCTGCTGATTCTCCAGCAACCACGCAATCAGTTTTAGCCGATACACTTCCAGATACTTTAGCCCCCAATGCTTGAAGTGCTTCTTTAGCTGCTGCTCTTTTCATTTGCGTTAAAGTTCCCGTTAAAACATAGGTTTTACCCACTAAAGGTAAAGATTGTTTTTCTTTGGCTGCAATAGTCGGCCATTGAATGCCTGCTTGCAATAACGCATCAATTACTTTTAAATTATGTGTTTGACGAAAGAAATAAACAACATGCTTGGCGACAATTTCGCCTACATCATCCACTTCTAGTAATTTTTCAGTATCAGCTTGTTTTAAAGCGTCTAAGGTTAAGAAAAATTCAGCCAGGTTTTTTGCAGTGGCTTCACCTACTTCTCTAATACCCAAGGAGAGTATAAATTTTGCTAATGTAGTTTGTTTGCAATTGATCAGTGCTTGAATCAGGTTTTCAGCCTTTTTTGGTCCCATCCGCTCTAAATCGACTAATTGTTCGGTTTTTAAGTTGAATAGGTCAGCAGGTGTGTTGATTAAATTCTCATCAACCAATAAATCCACTACTTTTTCTCCTAAGCCATCAATATTCATGGCTTTACGGGAACAAAAATATTGAATGGCTTCTTTGCGTTGTGCCGCACAATATAATCCACCGCTACAGCGAGCCACAGCTTCATCTTCAAATCGTTCAATTTCTGAATTACAGACAGGACATAAAACAGGGAAAATAATGGCTTTAGATTGCCTGTTTTTTACTGGAAGTGTTCTGGTTACTTGAGGGATAACATCTGCCGCGCGACGAACCACCACAGTATCACCAATTTTTAAACCAAGACGCTCAATTTCATCTTGATTATGCAAGCTGGCTCGACTAATAGTGACTCCGCCCACAAATACGGGTTCAAGAATTGCGACTGGTGTAATTGCACCTGTACGTCCCACTTGAAATTCAACATTAAGTAATACGGTTTGTTCTTCCTGAGCTGGAAACTTATGGGCAGTTGCCCAGCGTGGTGCACGGGAGATAAAACCTAGTTGTTGTTGCAAAGCAATATCATCAACTTTATACACCGTGCCATCAATTTCATAAGGTAGTGTGTTACGGTTTTCTAGCATAAATTGATAATAATCCATGCAACCTTTAATGCCGGTCGTTATTTCTATCTCATTAGTAAGAGGAAGCCCCCATTGCTTTAATAATTGTAATCTTTGGTAGTGACTATTAGGTAAGATGCCCTTTTTAAGCAAACCAATACCATAACAATAAAAAGCTAAGGGACGTTTTGCGGTAATTTTAGAATCGAGTTGACGCAAACTACCTGCTGCTGCATTTCGAGGGTTGGCAAAGTTTTTCTCGCCTTTTTGTGTTGCTTTTTCATTGTAGGTATTAAATGCCGCAATAGGCATAACCACTTCACCTCGTATTTCAATGGTATCGGGGACATTGTCTCCTTTTAAAATATGAGGAATATTGCGAATGGTTTTTACATTGTGAGTAACATCCTCTCCAACATTACCATCCCCCCTGGTTGCAGCACGAAACAATATACCTTGTTGATAAAGCAAACTGATGGCAAGACCGTCAAGCTTAGGTTCAACACAAAACAAAGGCTCAGTAGTAGAGTTTAAACGGTTATTTAACCGCTCAATAAAATCGGATAATTCTTCACTGGAAAAAACATTACCCAAAGAAAGCATAGGGATTTCGTGCTTAACCTTGCTAAACGTATCTAAAACAGTCCCTCCCACTTTATGAGAGGGTGAGTCTGGTGTATCAAACTGAGGGTTTTGTTGTTCCAGCTCCCTTAATTGTTGTATCTTTCTATCATACTCAGCATCAGTGATAATGGGGCTATCATGGGTATGGTAGTGTATATTATGAAGGGTAATTTGTTCGCGCAATTTTAAAATTGTGTCTTTTACGGAGTTAGTCATTACTATTAGTAGGGGTAATAAATAAACTTAAGAACCAGCTCAAAGAAAATGCTAAAAAATGATTTTATAATGAGATTTTTTCTAGGTTTATTAATGAATTAATAAATGTTTGTAAGTTTTTATTTAACTGCTAGTATTAAACCTGAATACCTAAATATTGAAGAGTAACTTAGTTTGGAAGAAGATATAACCACAGACTTATGTGTTTTGCAAAGCCACTTGGATGGTATGTTAGATCGCGTGCAATATAATAGTCTGACTTTGAAAAGATTTCAGGTCTTTGAAATGAAGTTGCTTAATCTTAACTCATTAGCTGAAATGATAGAGCTTTTATTGGTTGATGCAAAAGCTTTTTTTGATCTTGATGCCATTAGTTTTTGTCTTATTGACGAAAAAAGTGAAATTTCAGGTTTTTTAGATGATGATGGATTTGATTATCAAAATAGAAAAGGCATTTTCTTTATGGAAGATAAAAAGCTATTAAAAAAAATATTTGGTTCAACTTTACGCCCATTTCTGGGTGATTATAAACCTTCTAAATGTGAAGGGTTATTTCCTGACTTAAAAAACAAACCACAATCAGTCGCTATTATTCCATTAAATCGACGTGGTCAGTATCTAGGGTCATTAAATATGGGGAGTTATGCTCCCAATCGTTTTATCAATGAGATGGCAACAGACTTTATTGAACATATGGTTGCTGTTGTTAGTATCTGTCTTGAAAATATTCTTAATTTTGAGACCATGCGTCGAACCAGCTTGATTGATACTTTAACAGGGGTTAATAATCGACGCTTCTTAGAACAAAGGATTGGTGAAGAACTTGATAGAAGCCAGCGATATGACGAGCCATTAAGTTGCTTGTTTTTAGATATAGATCATTTTAAGCAAACTAATGACACCTATGGTCACCAAGCTGGTGACTATGTATTGGCACTGGTTGCAGGGATGATTAAAAAGCAATTAAGAAGTAACGATGTTTTGGCTCGTTATGGCGGAGAAGAGTTTGTTGCCTTGCTGTCTAATATTACCGAATCTAAAGCTT
Source organism: Methylococcales bacterium (assembly GCA_023134955.1). Taxonomy (GTDB): domain Bacteria; phylum Pseudomonadota; class Gammaproteobacteria; order Methylococcales; family Methylomonadaceae; genus QPIN01. The sequence goes on from JAGLUC010000099.1 coordinate 3,107, forward strand.
ATGATATTGCAGAAAGGATTCGATTAAGTATTAAAGGTTTAGCCATTGATTATAACGATAAAAATATCAATGTCACTATATCAATAGGTCTGGCAACCTATCAACCCAGTGGTTCAGTCACAAAAAGCACAGCTGAAATTTCCACGGAATTAATTCATTCGGCAGATGAAGCTTTATATTCTGCCAAACAGAATGGAAGAAATAGGGTTGCTAAGGGTGAGCCAGTTTTTGATACAGAAATTCAAGCAAAAATAGCTTAGGAAAAGTTTCTGATATAGATATTGTGAGATACAAGTCTCATATTGGAATAATACACTGGCTTAATACTAGAGTTGCTTCATGTTCTGGAAGATTGATGCTTGCAAAACAGATAATATAACCTACCCTTTTGTCTTATATTCTAAATCTAAAGGTAGGAAAGGTATGATTATGAAAATCAAAATGGAAAATCTACAAAAAATACAACGGAGTCGTTTATTTTTTGTTTTGATATGTTCGAGTTTATTTCTAGTGGGTTGTGGAGGAGGGGTAAACTCTAAAGCAACTTATAAAGTAGCGACTGTTCAAGCTGCTATTGCTACGGCTAAGGAAAATAGAGCCCATACCTATGCGCCTATGGAATTAAATGAAGCAGAAGAAAAATTTAGAGCTGCCGAAGCTGAAATTGTGAAAAATAATCATGAAAAAGCAGATGATTTATTGGATGAAGCATTGCTTGATGCAAAGTATGCCGAAGCAAAGGCTGAAGCAGATCAAGCTAAGACTAGAGTGGAAGAAGCACGTAATATGATCGATACTCTTCGTCATGAAATGATGCTAAGTAGATAAGCTGACCAAGCTAAGACATTCAATTTGAAATAAATTATCGTGGAGATAACTACAATGTATTCTTTTACTCGAATAATTGCTCTATTTAAGAAAGTAATCACCTTATTAATATTTGCTATTCTGGTTACTGGGTGTGCAACAAAGCGCAATGCTCAACTGGAAGAGGCTCGTGCAGTATATGACCAGGTCAGTGGAAACCCTGCCGTATTAACTGCTCCTAGTGCTAAGCTTTATTTAAACAAAGCTCGTGCAAGTCTTGAAAAAGCTGCAATAGCCGAAACGACTAAAGAAATAAATCATATAGCTTATATAGGGAAAAAAGAAGCTTTACTGGCTCAAGAGCTTGCTGAAAGAACAAAAGCTGAAAAAGAGTTGGTCAAGCTTGATAAAGAAAAAACCAGAGTTATGCTGGAAAAAAGGTCATTTGAGGCTGCTCGAGCAAGAGCAGATACTGATCGTGCGCTCGCTGAAGTAAGAACCAGATCATTAGAGGCAGCTCGTGCAAGGGAAGAGACTGAAAAAGCTCTGGCTGATGCACGTGCTAAATCATTAGAGGCTGAACGTGCCATTGCCAGAGCAAAAAAATTGGAAAAGGAACTAAGTGAGTTAAATGCTAAAAAAACTGAGCGAGGATTGGTTTTTACCCTAGGTGATGTGTTGTTTGGTTCTGGTAAAGCTACATTGCTTCCTAGCAGTGCTCGAAATTTGAATAAATTGGTGAGCTTTTTACAAGAAAATCAAGATCGCAAGGTTTTGGTTGAAGGACATACAGATTCACTTGGAAGTAATGCTCTAAATATGCGTCTTTCTGAGCGTCGAGCTTATGCTGTTCGTGTTGCCTTGCTGGAAAAGGGCGTTAATTCAGCAAGAATTAGTTCTAGAGGTTATGGTGAAGATAACCCCGTTGCTGAAAATACAACTTCTATGGGTAGGCAGCAAAATCGTCGAGTTGAAATAGTGGTTCTTAACAAAAACTAAAGTCTATATGGAATTGAGTGGGTTAGTTTTTTAAAAAACCCAGCCTTTAGGCTGGGTTTTATTCAATAACTTACATTTAAATATTAAGTATCGTTCGTTCTCTTAAGAATTAAACCATTACAAAGGGTTAGGCTGCTCAGCAGTCTGGCAAGTGCCACATGGCTCGCCTTCTACGCGCCTCCGAGGCGTTGCTTGGATTCAGCTTCAGTCATCACCTCGTTTACATCGAATTCTTATCCAGATCTATGTTTGCGGATCGCTGATGTGTAGAATCGACGGGTACCTCAAGTGAATCACCTCAGTCGTCATCAGTATGTCGTGAGTCTGTAATGATCAAGCAGGTCAAAAGCCCTCTGGATTTTGATTGGGAATGAGACATGAAGAAACTTCGCCCTTAGTCCCACTTTTGGCCGTTTTGAGACAGACAGTATATTAATCGTCCTAAAAGTTCTGGCAGGGTATTTTGACACTCTTTTATAAACACATATTGTAGCCCGTATGAAA